>JBMCUM010000052.1:0-9782 GCA_048622595.1 Planctomycetota bacterium
GGCATCACGACGATCAGCCGCCGCCCCTCGGCGTATCGCTCGATGCTCGTCCGACGCACCCAGCAGGACGAGTCATCGTTGATCCCATGCAGGAGGTACAGCACGGGCAGCCGTCCCGTCGGGCGGTCCGGCAGGATCACGCTCATCGCTTCCTGCTTGCCCAGCGACCGACTGAAAAACCGTACGGTGCACAGCGCCATCGGCGGTCTCCTCAGATTCGGCGGGTCAAGCTACCGCCCGGGCGAGCGGAAGGCAACCGCCGCCGCGCCGCTTGACACCGTCCGACGGCGCCGCTACCAAGGGGCCGCCCCCACCGCGACGGGAGACGCGATGAAGATCTTCGTCGTCAACTGCGGAAGCAGCTCCATCAAGTACAAGCTATTCGACCTGTCCGCAGGCGGGCAGGGCGAGGTTCAGGCCCGTGGCGTGCTGGAGCGCGTCGGCTCGGACGACGCCGAGCTGCATCACGTCGCCGGCGAAGCCGCCGAGGATCGCCACGTCGACGCGCCGGACCATCGCACCGGACTCGGCGTGGTGCTCGATGCCCTCGTGTCCGGGCCGGGCGCCGTGCTCGACCGCCTCGACCAGATCGAGGGCGTCGGGCATCGCGTGGTCCACGGCGGCGAGGAGGTCACCGACGCCGCCGTCGTTGACGAGCCGCTGCGCGACGTCATCCGGCGCAACGCCGTCCTGGCGCCGCTGCACAATCCGGCGAACCTGGCCGGAATCGACGGGGCCCGCGACGCCCTGCCCGGCGCCCTCCACGTGGCGGTATTCGACACCGCCTTCCTCGCCACGCTCCCGCCTAAGGCCTATCGCTACGCCGTCCCGGAAAGCTGGTACCGCCAGCACCACGTCCGCCGCTACGGCTTCCACGGAACCAGCCACCGCTACGTATCCGGGCGCGCCGCCGAACTGCTCGGCAAGCCCGCCGACCGGACCGACCTCATCACCTGCCACCTGGGCAACGGGTGCTCCATGACAGCCGTCGCGGGCGGAAGGGCCGTCGACCACTCCATGGGCATGACGCCGCTGGACGGGCTGATCATGGGCACGCGGTGCGGGCAGCTCGACCCAGCCGTCGTGCTGCACATGCTTTCGCGGGGCATGGACCGCGACGCCGTGGACCGCGCGTTGAACAGCGAGTCGGGCCTGCTGGCGCTGAGCGGGCGGAGCAACGACATGCGCGACCTGCTGGCCGCCCGCGACGCGGGCGACGGGCGTGCGCGTCTGGCGATCGAGGCGTTCGTCTATCGCCTCGTCAAGTGCGTCGGCGCGTACTATGTCGCCCTGGGGCGCGTCGACGCCGTCGTGCTGACCGGAGGCATCGGCGAGAACGCCGCCGCCGTCCGCCGCGACATCGTCCAGGCCCTGGCGCCGCTCGGCGCCGTGCTCGACGACGCCGCCAACGAAGCCGCGACCGGCGGCGCGGACGGGCGCATCACCGCCGACGATGCGCGCCTGGACGTGTGGGTCGTCCCCACGGATGAAGAGCTGATGATCGCCCGCGACACGGCGCGCCTGGCCGGCGCCGCACGGAGCGGTACGGACTGAGCCCATGAGCGAGATCGTCCGACGCGACGGGCCGCAATGCGACCGTCCTGACGGTCAGCAGGACCTCCAGGGCGCCGGCGGCGGGGACCTGGGCGAGGCGCAGCGCCGCTGCCGGTACTGCGGCGCGCCGCTGGTGGTGGGCTTTTACTTCTGCCTGGCCTGCGGGACGCCCTACAAGCCGGTCGATAGCGTCCTTCCGCCGTCGCGGCCCATCCGGCCCACCGAGGGGATGCTCATCGAGCGGAAGGCCCCCCGCGTCTGGACGCTGTTCTGGACGTACTTCGGCGTCGTGCTGTTCGGCGCCATCGCCGCCTATTTCCTGTTCGGCGACCGCCCGCTGGCGCAGATCTACTTCCTCAATGCGCTGATGGTGGCCCTGACGTCCGTCTGGGCGGCGCTGCACTGGCGCGGGCTCCTCGTGCAGCTCAAACGCGTCGGACTGGTCTGCTGGGAGACCGTCGGCGGGCTTCTCGCCCTGGCGGGCCTGCTGGCGGTCAACTACGCCTACCACGGGTGGCTGGAGGAGCTGTTCGGCAACGGGGAATCGATGATCGACCGCCTCCGCGAGGCCGGGGCCTCCCACGCCGTGCTGGTCGTCTCGTTCTGCGTCATACCGGCCATCGTCGAGGAGATCGCCTTCCGCGGGCTCTTGCAGCACTGGCTTCACACGGCCGTGCGCCCGATCACGGCGCTGCTGCTGGCGTCGGCGCTGTTCGCGCTGCTGCATTTTTCCGTCGTCAGCTCGTGGTATCTTTTCGCGGTGGGCATGCTGCTCGGGGCGCTGCGATGGCGGACGGGAAGCTTGTACCCCTCCATGCTGGTGCACTTCCTGCACAACCTGGTCGTCCTTGAAATGTTCTGAGTTTCGGCTACTTTGGAGGCGTCGGTCCGGCGGAGGGCCCGCCGGTGGCGGGGCAGGTGCATGGGTTTCTACCTCCTGTTTGTTCTGATCGTCGGCGGCATGACGGGCACGGCGGCCGCTGTCATCGCGTCCTACAAGGGCCGCAGCTCGCTGGCGTGGTTCTTCGGCGGCTGCGGCGCGGGGTTCGTGCTGCACGTCTTCGGCGCCCTGGTCATCCTCGTGATCGTCTCGGTCCTTCCGAACAAGAAGCTCGAAGCCGCCCGTCTGCAGTACGCCGACCGCGAGCGACGCCGCCTGCGCGAGCAGCTTCGCCAGGAGCGCCTGAAGCACGAGGCGTTCCGCCAGTACACCAGCGAGCGGCTGGACACCCACGACGATGCCCTGGGGATCGACACGCGAACCCGCGACGCCCTTCCCCCGGCCGCTCAGGCAGCCATGAGGCAACTTACCGACGAGGGCCATACCCCGCGCGACCGGTCCGGCGGCGCGCTGCCCCCGGCGAATTCCTATGCGCCGATCTGGTTCTACGAGATGCAGGGCCAGGCGACGGGACCGGTATCCGCCGAGGACATCAAGCAGCTCCTCCGGCGCGGCGAGATCACCACCAGCACGCTCGTCTGGAGCCAGGACCTCGGCGAGTGGACGCCGGCGCGCGACGTGCCGGCCTTCGATTCCACGGAGCGACCATGACACCACAGACCGAAGGAACCATGGTGCTGGACGGGCTGGTCGAGGGCTCCTGCGAGGACCTGGCGTCGTACGAGGACCGGTTGAACCAGTGGGTGGCCTCGGCCCGCGGGCGCGGTCTGCGGTTCCACCTCGAGACGGACGCCAACACGTTCAGTCTTCTGGCCAACACCGAACCCGTCTCGACGGATCGGTTCTCCGAGCCGCCCGACCACGCCGTCGCCGACCTGCTGACCGAATTGCTGGAGATCTTCCCCCTGCAGCAGCGCGGCGCGGTGTTCTCCACGCTCCGCAGCAGGGAGTTCCGCGCCGGCGAGGAAGTCCAGACGCTGTACGCGGTCGGGCCCGACGCCGCCATACATACCCGCCAGCGCGTCGTGGACGCCGAGACCAGCCAGGCCGAACGCCCGCTGACGCGCAAACAGAAGCTCCGGCGCGTCGCCATCGGCGCGGGCGTCGCGACCGTCGTGGTGGGGGTTCTGGCCCTGTTCCTGCCCGTTGGCGACTGGATGCGCAGCGCGCGGGACCGGCTGATGCCTTATGACGCCGAGGACCTGACCGTCGATGCCGGCGCCTTCGCGCCGTATTTCACCGTCTCCGGCCGCAAAACGGCCCGCGGCAGCCGGGAGCTGGTGCTCGTGCTCACCCGCGGCGAGCAGTTCCCCCGCTCACTCGCTGCAGCCGAGGAGCTGCTCGGGCGCGAGGACGCCACGCCCGGCGAGCGGCTGGTCGCCGAGGCGCTGCTGCGCGGGTACGTTCGCTGCGAACGATTCGACGCCGAAGGCGAGTTCATGGGATACTCGATGGAGCGGATCGCGGGCCTGCGTGTCGCCGACGAGGTCGAGATGCGCCTTCCGATCGACGCCAGTCAGAAGCTGGCACGGGTGCGCATCACCTACTGAGCGGGCGAGGCGGGTCGGCGGGCAGATCCAGGTAGGGCGCGATCCGCTGGACGGTCGCCGGACCGATCCCGCGGACACGCCGCAGGTCGTCCGGCGTCCGAAAGGCCGGACCCGCGTGCGACGCCGACCACGCGCGGCGGTAGGCGACGATCCGTCCGGCCAGACGCGGCCCGATGCCCGGCAGGCGCCGCAGCGAACCCGTCGCGGCGAGGTTCGGGTCGATGCATTCGGCCGCGGGGGACGCGCCGTCCCCCACGGCGCCCGCCGCGTCGAGGGGCGCGGCCCGTCGCCAGGCCAACCCGGCGGCGACGCAGACCACCAGCAGGCAGACGATCAGCGCGGCGGTTCTGCTCCGCGCGGCGGCGCTTGGCTGAGCAGCACGCCTCTGCCGACGGGGCGGCGCGGGGTCAGGGCACCCGGGGGCGGCGTTCACTGCCGGGCTCCGGGTCGCGTACGGCCTGTGCGGCGGGGTTCGTGTCCGCCCGAACCGGTTTGTCCCGGCTTGGCGGGATCGCCGGTTGCCCCCGTCGCGGCGCGACCGGCGACGGCGGCGCGGAAGTTCCGCAGCTCGCGATAGGCCAGTTTGGGCGTCAGGTCGTTGCGGCACAGTCCCCCGTGAGGCAGGTGGTGTCCCTCGTAGTCGGCCAGGTCGCGCCAGCACACCGACTCGACGAACGGCTTGGAGATTCCGATACGGTAGAAGGCCTGGAGCCACTCGGCCTGAAGGCGCGGCGACCAGGGCGTGTGCCAGTTGCCGGCCGCGTCGGATCGGGCTCGCCCGCCCCAGGCGTCCCATGCGTCGGGCGACGTGTCCGAGGGCACCCCGCAGGCAGTCACGTGCACCGGTTTTCCCAGCGAGGCGAACTCGTCCAGCAGCGTCGAGAGCTGCAACAGGTCGCGGACGTAGTACCCGTCGTCGGCCGCACCCATCAGAACCTGCACCCCGAAGGCGTCGAAGTTGACGCCGTACTGCACAGCCGTGTCCGCGTACAGAAGGGCCGGGATGGTCCGCTGATTGTGGGCGTAGTACTCGCTGAAAGGCATGACCAGCTCGATGACGATCTTGGCGCCGGGGACGAGCTTGCGGACCCACAGGCAGCTCATGCGGGTCAGCTCGCGGATCTGCTCGAAGGTCAGATCGAAGCCGTTGTGGGCGTGGATGCCGCTGACGACCTTCCAGACGCTCACGTGGCGGGCGTAGCGCTGCACCGTCCGCTGGATGTGCTCGTAGATCAGGTCCCGGATCGTCTCGTAGTCGTGCTCCCAGATGTACAACCACTCGGGCAGGTGGTCCGGGGCGAAGCTCAGCACGGGACCGGCGTGGACGGGGCGCGAGGCGCGGGCGGCCCAGTTGACCCAGGCGTCGATCCCCCCGTACTGGTAGCGCGCCTCGTCGGGCTCCATGTGCTTCCACGGTGTCGGGACGCTGACGAAGTCGAACGCCTCGCTCAGCCGGGTGTGGTGGTGATGCGGGTCGCTCAGCAGGTCCACCGCGCAGCCGAAGTGCTTGCGCCCCGCCGCGGCGCGTGACGCGCGCCGACGCTGGACGAAGATGTCCGCGTGGAACAGGGCGACCTGCTCGCCGAGGGTCAGGGATTTGACCAGGGCGCGGTCGGCGCGTCGTGCTGCCTCGGGGGGGTCATCGGCCTTGAGGGCCTCGACGAAGTCCCGGCGCACCTGGTCGAAGCGGCGGTTGAGCTCGGCGGCGGCGGCGTAGTCGAACAGCCCCCAGTCCTCGCGCTTGCGGGCGATCCGCAGGACCTGGGCGCGGGCGAGCTCCAGATTGAGGTTGTACGGCTGGGGGCGGTCGGGAAGGCGGGTGGTCGGCAGCAGGAACCGCCCGGCGTCGCCGGCGTCCCACAGCACGGCCAGACCGGCCGGGCCGGGAATCCGCTTGGCACAGGTGATCTGGCCACCCTCGGCGACCAGGTCGGCGCGGACCGGGATCCCCTCCTGTCCGAAGGCGTACGCCCCGGACAGCTCGATCTCGTCACAGACCGTGCCGTCGCGATAGACGGTAAACCGCAGCATGTTGCCCTACAGGATGACGGATATAACGCGTATGAGTCCGCAACGGGCCAGCCGCGGCGCGCCCCGCTGCCTCAGCTACCCCACAGCATACTCGCGTCCGGTCCGCTTGGCCACCATACGTTTGGCCAGGCGGGCATAGACCGGCAGCCCGTCGTCGCCGATCTCGATCTCCGCCTGCCCGCGGATCAGCGGAAGGGCGTAGCGGCGGAAGGCCTCGGAGACGGCGATACCCTCGTCGTCCAGGAACTCGCGCGGAAGGGGCTTCTCGCCGTTAGCGACATCCTCCAGAGCGACCAGGCCGGTGACGCAGGCGTATCCGTCTCCGTCGCCCGTCCGCTCCAGCGTGACCATCTTCCCGCTGACGCCGTCCAGGGCGGCCTTGACCGCCGCCTCGCCGACGCGGTATGCCTCGCGCACGTCGGTCGCCGAGGCGAAGTGCATCGCGTTGCGCTGCGCGGTTCCGGGGCGGTTACTGCGGCACTTGACGCCGACCTCACCCTCGATGATGGCTCGCACGGCTTCGGCCGCCCCGCCGAGTTGCCGGTGCCCGAAGGCGTCGGTGGCGAACTGCCCGCCGGCCTCGCCGAGGTACTGCCCGTCCGGCGTCTTGACGCCCTCGCCGCAGGCGACGAAGCAGCAGTTGTACCGCTCCAGGCAACGGCGGATCTGCTCGACGAACCGCTCACGCTCGAACGGGACCTCCGGGACCAGGATGATGTGCGGGGCGTCCTGCTCGCACCGCCGCGCCAGACCGGACGAAGCGGCGATCCATCCGGCGTTGCGGCCCATGATCTCGTGGACCGTGGTGGTGTCGTGCGTGTACAGCGCCTCGGTATCGCGACCGGCCTCCATGACCGACGCGGCCGTGAACTTCGCCACCGAGCCGTATCCGGGGCAGTGGTCCGTCCCGGCCAGGTCGTTGTCGATCGTCTTGGGCACGCCGACGGCGATCATCTCGTAGTCTTCCTGCTCGGCGAGCTGTCCGAGCTTGGCGGCGGTGTCCATCGAGTCGTTGCCGCCGATGTAGAAGAAATAGCGGATATCGTGGGCGGCGAAGACCTCGAGGATTCGCTCGTAGTCGTCGCGGCTGGTCTCCAGGTCCTTGAGCTTGTGGCGACACGAGCCCAGCGCGGCAGACGGCGTGCGCTTGAGCCGGTCGATCTCGGCGGGGTCCTCGGCGCCGATGTCGTACAGCTCCTCGCGCAGCACGCCGAGAATGCCGTTGAACCCCCCGTAGACGCCGATGAACACGTCGTCATGCGCCAAGCACGTCTGAATCACGCCGCAGGCGCTTGCGTTGATGACAGCCGTGGGACCGCCGGATTGCGCTACGACGGCCTTGCCTTTCAGTGCGCTCATGGTCCTCTACCGTGGGTCTGTGCTGACGCCCCGCCCGCAACGCCCCTACACCCAGGCGCGTCGAGGCGGGCGCGCGTGATTATACCAGCACCGCGCGCCGCGGCAAAGGTCGCGCGCCGGCGCTTAGAACCGGCGGCACCTGGATGCGGGCAAGTTGCCGCCGCCGTGTTGCGCATCGTAGGTTGCAGTCGGTTGGGGCAACACGCCCGGCACGGGACACCCGGCGAGACCTCCTCGCCCGGCGGGCTGGGGGTCTACCAATCCAAGGCAAACTGCGCGCCACGAAAGGTGTGACCGATACATGCGAGGCAACGAGCAGGCGTGTCGCATCCTCCTGATGACCCCCCCCGACACCCCGGCCCGCGACCGGGCGGGACAACTGGCACTGGCCGGATGGAACGTCATCGAGGTCGGCGACGAGATCGAGGCGTTCTCGACGCTTCGCAACGGGCGGGCAGACCTGGTCGTGCTCTGCCTTCCGATCCGGGATACGGTGGACATGGACCTGCCGGTCGTGCTGCGGAGCGTCGCCGACGACGCGTACGTTCCGATCATGGTCCTGTCCTCGGACCTGGTGGAGCGACAGATGTGCGGGCTGCTGGACGGCGGCGCCGACGACGTGCTCTCGGCCGACGCGTCGGGCCCGGAGATAATCGCGCGCGTGGGCGCGCTTCTGCGCGTCAAGGAGCTGCACGACCAGCTCGCCGCGTCGCGCGAAGCGCTGAGGCAGGCGCTGCAGCGCGAGCGGAAGCTGATGTCCAAGCTGCGACGGGACAACGCGGAACTGCGCGACCTGGCCGCGACCGACCCGCTGACGCACGTGCACAACGTCCGCGCGCTGCACGACCTGCTGGCCCACGAGTTCCGCGGGGCGAAGCGCTACGATCGCCCCCTCAGCGTGCTGATGCTCGACCTGGATCACTTCAAGGTCGTCAACGACACCCACGGACACCCCAGCGGGGACTACGTGCTCAAGGAGCTGGCCGTCATCCTCCGCCGCTCCGTCCGCGAGTCCGACGTGGTCGCGCGAACCGGGGGCGAGGAGTTCGCGGTCGTGCTTCCCCGCGCCGACAGGTCCCGGGCGCGGCGCTTCGCCGAGCGGATCCGCCGCGACATCTGCGAGCGCAGCTTCATCGTCCACGCCCAGCACATTCACGTCACCGCCTCGCTGGGCACGGCGACGTTCCCGACCGACGCGGAGATCACCGACCCCGAGATGCTGCTGTACTGCGCCGACCAGGCGTTGCTGGAGGCCAAAGAAAGCGGGCGGGACCGCGTCGTCGGCTTCGGCGAGCTTCGCGCCGCCTCGCGCCGCCGCGTGCGAACCCAGTACGTTGGCGCCCCGGCGGACTGAGACGCCGACGGGAGGACCGGCCGGCGTCATTCGCCCCCGCATCCCGGCGATGCTACTGCACGGCGTCGCTGCGCCCGGCGTCGGCCAGTTCGCACCCGCGAGCGGCGACCGCGAGCAGGTAGGGCCCCACGGCCAGCAGGGCGCCGACGGCGTGGGCGACCGCGTCGGCCAACTCCATATCCCGCGCCGACAGCGCGCCCTGGGCGAGCTCGCCGGCCGCCCCGGTCGCCAGCGCAATCGCCACGCCGAGCAGCCCCCAGCGGATGCGTCGCGCGCCGCACAGCCAGGCGAGCATCAGCGCGGCCAGGAAGCCCGTCGCGGCGTGCAGGCCCAGCTCCCCGATCCCGAAGCGCCTCAGCCCCCACCACAGGATGCCCGCGTGGGACGCGACCCCCGTGACCAGCAGCAGGACGAAGACCGCGCCGACGGCGAACCACGCGCTCCGCGGACGCGGCGCGCGGGCCAGCATCGCAGGAAGCAGCCCCCACGTCAGCGCCGCTGCCAGCGTGACCATCGGCAGGAACGCTCCGCCCGGGGCCAACACGGCGCAACTTACAAGCACGGTTGCGAGCGTCCACAGCGTCGCGCGGACCCGCTCGCCGCGACTGCCGCGACGGGCCAATCCCAGCAGCCAGACCAGCGCCGCCAACGCGCCGCCGACTGCCCAGAACAGCCCCACGCGACCGAGCGCGCGTGCGATGACCACGAGCCCGCTGGCAGTCGCGCCGAGTTCGCCCCCCCCTCCACCCGCAGCGGCGGTCAGCGCCGCGGCGCCGTCGCCCAGCCACGTCTGCGGAACCCATTGCAGCGAGACGAGCTCCGGGTTCACCCACGCGCCCGTCGCAGCCGAGCCCGCGGCAAGGACGCCGCCGGCGATCAGCAGCGCCGGCCGCCGGCGCGGCAGCAGCATGCCGCTCAGCAGCAGGACGAACCCGACACAACCGCCCGCCAGCAGCGCCGCGTGCGGCGCCACGACGGTCAGCCCGACCGTCGCCGCGGCGGCGACCGCAAGCCGGGCGATGCGGCCGTGCGT
>JBMCUM010000053.1:0-9774 GCA_048622595.1 Planctomycetota bacterium
TGGGGGTTCACGATGCCTGCCTTGTTCCGGGCGGATCGCCGTTACGCCCATACCACAGCGCCTGTTGCGCGCGAGCCACTTTACGCACGCGCCGGAGCGTTTGCAACGCTATTTCCGCGGCGCGGATTCCGGCGGCGCGCTCGGAGCAGGGCGCACAGCGACACCGAACGGGTCCGGTCCATCGCCCGCTGGGGTCGGCGGCGCGGCGACGTTCCCGAGGCCTGTCGCTCCGCTTCGTGCAGCGCCCCGCGGCCTGCGTGAGGGGGCGGGTCGCTACTCGGACAGTTCGCGGATGATCCAATACCCGGCGATGCGTTCGATCTCGGGCAGGTCGGGCGCCTCGCCGGTGATCTGCTCGAGCGCCCAGCGGCTGGCCTGGAGCAGCGGCATCATCGCCAGCGGCTGGGGGCCCTTCAGTGGTTGTCGCAGGGCGTCCAGCAGCGGCGGATGGTCGAGCTTCAACTCGCCGGCGGCGATGGCCGCGTCGAATCGCGTTCCCCGGGCGCCGTAGGCCTCGTCGGCGAGGATCGCCGTCAGCGTCCGCGCCACCTCGGCGCGGTTGTCCGGCGTCAGCAGCGCCTTGGACGCGCGGGCGGCGGCGCCCGCTTCGGCGTCCAGGCGCAGTCCCTTGCTGCCCCCGTGGCGGACCAGGGCAATCCGCGCGACGGCTTGCCAGGCCTCGGTGACGCGTAACTCGGCCAGGGCATTGATGGCGGCGACGGCCGCCTCGGAGAGGTACGGCGGGCCGGGGCGCATCGCGGCGGCCGCCCGCAGCACCTGGATGCCGCGCCGGCGGTACTCGTCCAGTTCCCCCAGCAGCACGCCCACGCAGCGCCGGTCTCCCGTGCGCCGGGCGATGCCTGCCAGCGCCTCGGACAACTCCACGCGGACCGACGACTCGATCGGAAGGGCGTCCCCGCCCAGCCACTTCAGCAGGTCGTCGTACGCGTAGGCCGCCGGATCCTCCGGGCCGTCGTTGCGGGCGACGGCGCCCATCAGCAGGCAGCAGGTCCGCGCGTTCCGCCGGGACAGACGCACCACTCGCTGGGCCGCGTCGTCGGCCAGCAGGCGACGCATCTCCGCGCGCAGCGCCTCCCGCGCCCGGTTCAGCAGGCGGACTTTGCCGGCATCGCCGGCCATACGCAGCAGCGCCGTCCGCGCCGCGTGGTGCAGGTCGCCGGCTGGCGGTCCGCGCCGCCCGATGCGCGCGTCCCAGTCGTCGTAGGGCGCATCGAGCATCGCACGGACGACCGCGTCGATGCCCGCGTCGGTGCGGAACGGCAGGCGCCCGGCGGCGCGCAGGGCAGCCAGATGCACCATCTCAGTCTCATCGTCGTCGGTCAGCACGCGGGTTAGGCGGGCCTCGACGTCGGCGTGGTCGAGCAGCCCGGCCTCGGCGGCCAGGCCCATCGCCCGCACCGCCCCGCGCCGGACCCAGGGGGATTCGTCGTTCAAGGCGGACGGAAGCCGGCGCCGGTCCGACGCGCCGCCCAGCTTGCACAATGCCGGCAGCGCCGCGGCGCGAAGCGCCGGGCGCGCCCGCTCGGCGAGGTTGCGCAGGACGGGCAGCACCGCCGCATGGGCGCCGTCAGCGGGCAGGGCGATGGCGTTCTGCGCCGCGGCCAGGCGAACGGCGGGCGACGGATCGTCGAGCATCCTGGCGAGCTTCGGCGCCGGCGCCGCCTCGCGGCGCGCCGACAGCGCCGACAAGGTCGCGGCGCGGACGTCCGGGTGCTCGTCGTCCAGCAGCGCCACGAGCGTCGCGGTCCGCGCAACGGACAGGTCCCGCGCCACGTCCAGCCCGGCCAGCAGCACTCGTCGCTCGCTGCTGTGCAGCGCGCGGGAGACCAGCGGCGCGGCGAGCCGGGGTTCGAACCCGCCGGCGGCGCGGACCGCCGCGCAGCGGACCAGCACGTTCTCGTCGTCCAGCGCGCGGGCGACGTGCGCCACGGCGCGGGTGTTTCCGGTCTCGCCCAGGTCGCGGACCGCCGCCTCGCGCGTTCGCGGGTCGGTCGCGTCGAGCAGACCGCCCAGCAGCTCCACCACGCGGTCGGTGGCGTACTCGAGCGCCGGGCGAGGGGCGGGTCGCGGGGGCTTGTCGACGGCGCGGGCGCCGGACGCGGTCAGTGCGACGGTCAGCGACACGATGATGCACGTGGGCTTCACGGGGTGCTCCTACTTATCCGGTCGGCGGAGCTGGATGATCCGCACGACCGACGCGGCGAGCATGACCGCCACGACGCCGGCCATGACCGTCAGGTGGCGGCCCATCAGTCCGGGGTAGCGTCCCAGCGCGTCGCTGTCGGCGGCGTCGAGGGCGGCGGCGAGGGGGCTGACGGTGAAGACGGTCGCGACGACGCGGTGTCCGAACCGCCCGGCGCCCAGGCGCATCAGCAGCGTCAGCAGCGTCAGGGTGATCACCAGCCCGTAGGTCCACGCCGTGGCGGTCGCCGTCCGCTGGCACAGTCCGGAGAAGAACATTCCCGCCACGGCCACGAATGCCGCGGTCATCAGCACCACCTGCACCACCCGCCACGTGACCGGCCAGAGGTTCACCGTGAAGTCGACCAGCAGCGGAAGGATCAGCAGCGTGGGCACGATCGCCACGACGAGTAGCAGCAGGGGGATGACGGCGGCCTGGAGCTTGCCCGTGACGATCCGCCAGCTTGGCAGGCGTGTGGTTCGGATGAGATCCCAGACGCCGCTCTCGCGGTCGCTGCACAGCGTCCCGCCGGTGATCGCCGGTCCTACCAGGACCAGCACGAGGACCGACAGCGCCGCGATGACGACCGGAATATCCTGGGTGATGATCTGCACGCTGGGACGCTCCGGAAGCGTGGCGGTGACCGTCATCGCCTGGACGATCATCAGCGCCACGGCGGCAACGAGGCACCACAGCACCGCCCGCAGCAGCCATTGCGCCTGGAGCATGGGGCGGGTGCGGAACTCCTTGATCAGCATGGGGTTCTGCCACCACGAGATCATTTTCTTGCGCTTCCGCGGATCGATCACGAACAGGAAGCTCCGCGCCGAGATCTGTCCCCGCTCGACGATCTTGAGCTTCTCGCGCGGGCGCGGCGGCGGCGCCGGGCGCCGCATCTTGACCAGGCAGACCAGCGTGGTCGCCACGGCCGTGACGCCCGCGATGGGCAGGAACATCGCCCAGAACGGCGGCATGTGGGCGGCGCCGCCGGCCCAACTGTGCTCGCGCCAGACCAGCGAGAGCATCGCCTCGATGGGGCTCAGCGACGCCAGCACGTGCCACACCGACTGCCAGATATGCCCCTTTCGCTGGAGCAGGTGCCCGCTGAGGGGCGTCGCCGGAAGCGCCAGCAGAAAGCACACCACCAGCAGCACGGCGTAGGTGACGATGATGGCGCGGTAGCTGCGGTGCATCACGGCGCTGACCAGCAGTCCGATCATCCCCAGATACAGCGCCGTCAACAGCAGCACGCCCAATACCGCGAAGATCTGCCAGCCCGCCAGTCCGCCCAGCAGGAACGGAAGCGCCAGGGCGGGCACCCCGCTGAGGACGATCAGCAGCAGCAGCCCCAGCGAGCCGACCATCTTGCCCGTGGCGATCTGCCCCGGGCGCATCGTCGTGGCGAACAGACTCTCCAGGGTGTTGTGCTCCCGCTCGCTGGTCAACGACGCGGCCGTAAACGCCGGGGCGAACAGCACCACCAGTACCATTTGCCCCACGGCCAGCGTGCCGAACAGGTCCTGTGCGACCTGTCCGGAGATGTCCTGGTATCCCCCCGCCGGCCAGTACAACAGCACGAGCACGGCCACGGCGGCTAGGAACCCCGCCTGCATGACCAGCGCCTTGGGTCGGCGCAGCCCGGACAGAAGCTCCCGGCGAATGATGGGGTTGGCGGTCATGTGGTTTCGGTCCCTTCGCGATCGGTGCTCGCGGTTCCGGCCTCGACGAGCTCCGGCTCCTCCTCCATCTCCAGGCCGCTGATGGCCATGTACGCGTCCTCCAAGCTCAGCGGCACCTCGCGGATCGTGATCAGCCGCACGCCCGCGCCGGTCAGCTTGGCGACCAGTCCGGCCAACTGCTCGTCGTCGCCGCTGAAGCGGAACCGCAGCAGCCCGTTGGCGGCGTCGGTGCGGTCGAGCTGGGAACAGTGCTCGTCGGCCTCGATGGTGTTGGCGGCCGGGTCGGTCCCGTCGGCGGCGCGAAGCTCCATGAGGCGGTCGCGATGCAGCTCGGAGAGGACCTTCTGTAGGGGTCCGGCCGCGCGGAGCACGCCCTTGTGGATGATGCCGATGGAATCGCAGATTGCGGCCAGTTCCGGCAGGATGTGGGAGCTGACCAGCAGCGTCTTTCCCCCGTCGGCGAGGCGGCGGAGCAGTTGTCGCATCTGCACGCGGGCCTTGGGGTCCAGCCCGCTGGCCGGCTCGTCCAGCAGCAGCACCTGCGGGTCGTGCATGAGGGTGCGGGCGATGCCGACGCGCTGCTTCATCCCGCGGGATAGGGTATCGACGAAGCGGTCGCGCATGTAATCGGCGTCGGCGACGTCCAGGACGTAGTCCACTCGCTTGCGCCGCTCGCTGCGGGGAAGCTCGAACGCGGCGCCGAAGAAGTCCAGGTACTCCCAGACCCGCATCTGGTCGTAGACGCCGAAATGGTCGGGCATGTATCCGACCAGCGACTTGATCCGCCCGCGATCGCTCACCACGTCCGCGGCGGCGATGCTCGCGCGCCCGCTGGTCGGCTCGAGCAGACCGGCCAGGATGCGGATGGTCGTCGTCTTGCCCGCGCCGTTGTGCCCGATGTACCCGAACACCTCGCCGCGCCCGATCTGAAGGTCCAGGTGGTCCAGGGCGACGATCTCCTCGTAGATCTTCGTCAGCCCCTCGCAATGTACGACGGTCTCGTTACTCGCTGTCACGGTTGGGTTCCTCTTGGTAGGTCCCTTCCAGCGCCACGTCCACGCGCTCGAAGCGCCACTCGGGAATGTCGGTGATGTCGGTCGGCTGCTCGCCGAGGTCCTCGACCTGCAGGATGAAGACATACTCGCCGCGCCGGTTGGCGAAGGCGTCGGCGTCCGGGATGACGATCCGCTCATCCTGCAGGCGCGGGTTGTCGAACTCCGTCTGCCCCGCGCCGGGCGGGACCACGCGCCGCCCCTTGTCCACCTCGCCGCCCTCCACGCCGCGGACGACCAGGCGCTTGCCCGGCGCCCGGAGCGTGACGATCAGCGTCACCGTCGTGTCGCGCAGCCGCCCGAAGCCCTCCGGCGCCGCGGCGCGGACTGTCAGCTCCCCCCCGTACTGTGAGCCGACGAACTGACGGGTCATCGGGTTCCACACCATCGCGCCGCGGTAGCGGGTGGTGACGAACCCGGCCGGGATTTGCACCGGCTCGGCGCGGTCCTCCGGCGCGGGCGGGGCGAACTCCATCGGCCAGGCGACCACGTTCCAGCCATGGCGGGGCAGGTCCCGGTCGGGCAGCGGGTCGAGCGGGCAGTACGCGGTGTACCCGATCAGCAGCGGCGGGGCCTGTTCGGCCACGGCGGCCGGGGGGCGGATGAGCCCGCTGACGAACTCGTTGCGGATGTTGTCGATGCGCGTCATCACCGCCGAACCGGTGAACTCGCCGGTGGCGCCGGCGGCGGTCATTGCCCGGCCGGTGGCGCCGAACCGCCCGGCGCCGGGGCGCTCGGGCTCGGCGTACTCGATGTGGCGGAGCATGTCGTCGGGTCCGACGCGGGGACGGACCTCGCCGTCGGCGGGGATCGTGTTCTGCTCGGTCCGGGCGGCGTTGAGGCGGTAGGTGCGTCGTCCGGCGAGGATCACGCAATGGGTCAGGTCGGCGGGCATGTCGTTTCGCACTCGGCCGGTAAGCCCGTCGGCGTCGAAGCTCCAGTACCCGCTCAGCCCGGGCGCTGCGATCAGGGCGTCGGCGCGGAACACGGCCCCGGCGCCGGTGCGAACGGTCCGCCGGGGCATGTGGAGGTAGCGACCGGTGCGGATCTCGCGGCGGCGCGTGGGCGAGGTCAGCTCGGTCGGTCGTATGCTGGCCCGTTCGGCGCCGCTGGTGAAGCCCACCTCCCGCGAGCTGCGCCCGCTGTAGTAGGCGAAGCTCTCCTGGACGCGCACCTGTCCCTCGCCGACGGGCGTGATCAGCCCCACGAAGCTGAGCTGCTCGTCGGCGACCTGCCGGCGCCCGCAGGTGTAGATGCCGATCGACAGACACACCGACAGGGGGATCAGCACGACCCACACCAGCTCGCCGCGCCCGCGCAGGCGCAGCAGCAGCCCGCCGACCAGCACCAGCCCGCTCAGCGCCGCCATGATCGCCACCGGGACCGCCGGCGCGGGTCCGCGACGCCCGGCGATGCTGCGCAGCGCCGCGTCGGCGGGGACGGCTTCGCCCTCGCCGTCGCCGGCGTGGACGTGATCGGGGGCGACGGCGAGCTGCGACGTTGCCCCGCCCGGGCGCACCTCGCGCAGCACGTCCTGGAGCTTCGTCGGATCGGTCCGGGAGATCCCCAACGCCCCCAGCGGGGTCGCCAGCGCGAACACCCGCCCCTGCCCGACGCACCGCTCGGTCAGCAACGGCAGGCCGTTGGCCTCGTAGTGAACCGTCGCGTCGGTCACCAGCAATTCCGCCATCGGCAGCGGCCATTCCAACTCGAACCGCCCGATATCGCGCGGACCTTGGGCGGTGCGCTTGCGGACGTCGAGGCGACTGACGCGGTGCGTCCCCGCCGCCGCCACGCCCGCGACGCGTCCGAACCGTCCGCGCAGCAGGTCGGGCATGTCGGCGTCGGACGCCAGCACGAGGGTGCCTCCGCGGCGGACCCAGTCGAGGAGGGCGCCCGTCTGGCTGGGCGAGAGCTGCTCGCCGGCGCCGGAGGTCATCAGCAGCAGACCCACCATGTCCAGCCCCATCCACCGCGTGGGCATGTCGCGGGTCAGCCCCAGGACGCGCGGCATCTCGGCGAACAGCCCGCGACCGCCCCGGAGCTCGCGCCCGCGCAGTCGCGCGCTGATGCGCACCGCCCGGACGCCGGGCGGAAGCGGCGCCTCCATCTCGAAGGAGGTTTCCGTATCGCGGTCGGTGCTGGTCAGGCGGGCGAAGCGGTTGTCGCCTTCGGCTTGCCCGACGCGGGTCACCTGCCCGATGCGCCACGTCTCGTTCGGCGCGTCGAACGTCACCGGCTGAAGCGCGGCGGGTCCGGCTTCGCCGGTCGGCTGGGTCGCCGCACCCCCGGCGCCGGCGACGGGCTCGACGCGCACATCGTCGATCTCCAGCGTCCCCGTTCCGTGGATCGTCGGGGAGATCACGATGCTCCGTGCCCCCGTCGGGACGGTGCGCTCGACGGTCTTGGAGGTCCACTCGCTGTCGCCGCTCAATGCGGGCTCGTCGCCCTCGGCGGGCAGGGGTTGGCCGTCGGCGTCGCGGAAGCCGACCCGGCAGACGGCGATGCGCCCGCCGAGCGAGATGTAGGTATCGGTGTCGTGCGGCTCGCCGGCGGCGCGGAGGATGTGCAGCGCCGGCGATTCCGGCGTGACCGTCTGGGTCAGGAACGACCGCCTGATGCGCCCCGTGGTCGGGCTGAACAACGTCACCCCCAGTTCCGTCTGCGACGGGATGTCCACCGCGGCGCCTTGCTCCGGGGTCGGCAGCGGCGGGACGAGAACGAACACGCGCGTCATCCGCGCCGTGCCTGCCGTAACGGACAGCTCGCGCGAGAAGTGCGCCGTTCCCTTCGCGCCCGGCGCGCTCAGCGTGACCGTCGCGTCCTGGTCCGACTCGCCCGGGTTCTCCAGGGACACGACGACCTCGCACCACGAGCCGGGCTGAACGAACGGGCCCAGCGCGCCGGAGGCGCTGCGGAATACCAGCGGCTCGTCGGCGCCGACCGGCTGCAACGCCGCCGCCAGCACCAGCATCCCCACCCACAGCACACGCACATGACCTGTCATGGGCATCTTCCAATTGAGTCGAACGGGTAAGAGTGTGCTATTATACGCCCGGAAGGCGCGAGTGCAAGACCGCGTCGCGCCCAAGCCATTTGCGATGTGGCCTTTATCCGTAGCGCGGGCAGGATTGTCGAAGACCTCGTACGAGTCGTATGACCGCAGGGACCCGCGCTACGAACATCGCAAATGGCTCACGCCCCGGAAGGTCGCTTATGGCGCGCTGGATGCCCGTGACAGTCCTGCTGGCCGCGATGCTCCAGGCTGGCGAGCCCGACAAAGCTCCGCTAAGGGAGGACGACCCGCCCGTCGAGCCCCCGTCGGCGGGCGTGCTGCGCGGCACGCTCCGCCCGGGCGAGCAGGTCGCGACCCTCACGGCAGTGAATCGCCAAACGCAACGGACGTTCAAGCCGGATGCGTTCGACCGCGAGACCGGCGCGTTCCGGTTCGCGGACGTGCCGGGCGCGGGCGCCTACGACCTGTGCCTTGAGCTGCGCGACGGTCGGCGGATTGAGGGGGTGGACCTGCGTTTCGTGGACGCCGAGCTGCTGGAGCTGGCCCGCGTGCGGCGGAAGCAGTTGGACCTGCCCATCACGCCGCCCGAGCGGTTCGCGCGGCGCGACGCCCGCGCCCTGCTGGACTACGCCGCGGCGCACGAGGACTTCATGGACATCAAGCGCCCGCTTTACGTCCGCGGGTGGGGCAAGCGGGCGGTGATGCTGGTCGAACTGCTGCGGACGCGGGCGTTCTACGACGCCGGCGGCGACCTCGTCTGGCGCGTCGAGCTGTGGTACTTCGAGCGGCGCGGCGGGGGGTGGGTCCGCCTGGCCAACCAGGAGCGCGTCCTGCGGCGCCGGCGCATCCAGCCGCCGGCGTGGCGGAAGATCGACCTGACCTACTACCCGTCCCTGAGCGTCCACGTCGCGCGGGACGGGTCGTCCGAGCCGGTGACCTTCGACATCCCGGACGCCTCGGACCCGTCACGGGGCCGGGCCTCCGGGACGGAACCCAAGCTCAAGACCGAGCCCCACCTGCTCGGGATGGACGCGCCCGCGGCGACCAGTCGCCCGGCGACCCGCCCCGCGGACGAGGAATAGCCCGCCGCGTGCAGCGGCAGAGGACACGCCCGCACCCGGCACGTCGGCGCATCCGTCTTACGTGATGCGCAGGGGGTCGCGGTCGCTCTCGGCAGGCAGCACGTCCACCCCGCGCAGTACCTGGTCCAGGCGCGCCGCCAGGCGGCGCATCGCCGGGCGCTCCGAGTTGCCGTGCCCGGCCGCGACGACCGTCAGCCCCGCCTCGACGGCATCGAGGGTCTCGTGGTGACCGATCTCGCCGGTCAGGTACAGCCCGGCTCCGGCGGCGACGGCCTCGCCGACCAGCGCCTTGCCCGACCCGGCGCAGCAGGCGACGGTGCTGACGAGGTTGGCCTTTTGCGGTCCGCCGTCGGTCCCCGGCGCCCCGGCCACGCGCAGGCGGGCCACGCCCAGCGCCTTCTTGATGCGCCCCACGAGCGTGCGAACCGTCACCGGGCGGGGCAGCTCGCCGATGCGCCCCAGCCCGCTGCCCGCCGTCGGCGTGATCAGCGGAAGCACGTCCACCACGGGCGTCTCGTAGCTGTGCGCCGAGCGGATCGCCGCGGTGACCTCCGCCGCACGCCGGCGGGGCGCGACCATCTCGAGGCGGACTTCCTCGGCCGCGCCGTGCTCGCCCGCCGCTCCGATCGTTGGGGAGGTGTCCTTCCCGCCGCAGAACGCCCCGATCCCGTGCGTGAAGAAGGCGCAGTCGTGGTACTCGCCGATCTGCCCGGCGCCGGCCGCGAAGGCGGCGTCGCTGACG
>JBMCUM010000054.1:0-9600 GCA_048622595.1 Planctomycetota bacterium
ACGACCGCCGGCGATGGGCCGAGCTGATGCGATGGGGGCTGATCCCCTCGTGGGCAGACGACCCGCAGGTCGGCGCCCGACTCATCAACGCCCGGGCCGAGACCGTCGCCGACAAGCCGGCGTTCCGCGGACCGTTCCGGCGGAGCCGCTGCGTGATCCCGGCCGACGGGTTCTACGAGTGGCACGGCGATGCGGGCGGGCGGAAGCAGCCGTACTACATCCGCCGGGCGGACGGGCGGGCGCTGGTCTTCGCCGGCCTGTGGGACGAGTGGTCCCCGCCGGACGGCGAGCCCGTGCGGACCTGCATCATCATCACCGTTGACGCCGCGGCGGCGGTCGCGCAGCTCCACCCGCGCATGCCGGCCATGATCTCGCCGCAGCAGGCCGAGCCCTGGCTGGACCTGTCCGCCGAGCCCGAGCGCCTCGGCGCCGTGCTGGGTGCCCCGGAGGCGGGCGAGTTGACGTTCCACGCGGTCTCGGCGAAGGTCAACTCGCCGGTGCACGACGCCCCGGACTGCATCGAGCCGGCCGAAAGCGACCGCCCGCGCCAGGGCCGGCTGTTCTGACCGGCCGGGGCAAATCCGCCCGCAGCCGCAGCGCAAGCCGGGCGACACGCGATTCCCGCGCGAGCCATTTGCGACGTTCGTAGCGCGGGCGTCTCGCCCGCGCTACGGATAAAGGCCACATCGCAAATGGCTCCGCGCCACGCGGCGTTGGGCGCAGGGGGGGATTTTCGGTAGACTTTACGGCTCGAACCGTAGCGTGAATCGCGCCCGCGGAGGCGGGCGATGCAACAGGTGAAAGACATGGCCCCGAACGTAGCAATCGTGGGCGCCACCGGCGCCGTCGGAAGCGAGTTCCTGAAGATTCTGGCGCAGCGGAACTTCCCGCTGTCGTCGCTGAAGCTGCTGGCGAGTCACCGCTCTGCCGGGAAGAAGCTGCCCTTCCGCGGCGAGGAGTTGACCGTCGAGGAGTTGACGGCCGAGAGCTTCGAGGGCGTGGACCTGGTGCTCTCCTCGGCCGGGGGGAGCATCTCCAAGAAGTTCGCGCCCCTGGCGGTGCGGGCGGGCGCGGCGGTGGTGGACAACACCTCGGCCTTCCGGATGGACCCCGAGACCCCGCTGGTCGTCCCGGAGGTCAACCCCGAGGATGTGCGACGGCACAAGGGCATCATCGCCAACCCCAACTGCTCGACGATCATCATGAACGTGCCGGTCTGGCCGCTGCACAAGGTCAACCCCGTCCGGCGCATCGTGGTGAGCACCTACCAGGCGGCCAGCGGCGCCGGCGCCGCGGCCATGCAGGAGCTGCGCGACGCGGCGCTGGCCGTGCTCGAGGGACGCGCCTTCGAGCCCAAGGCGCTTCCACACATGGCGGCGTTCAACGTGTTCTGCCACGACAGCGAGGTCGGCGAGGACGGATACAACCTCGAGGAGCGCAAGATGTGGCGCGAGACGCGGAAGATCTTCCACTGCGAGGACCTGCACGTGACGGCCACCTGCGTGCGCGTTCCCGTGCTCCGCGCCCACAGTGAGGCGATCAACCTGGAGTTCGCCGAGCCAATGACCGAGCAGCAGGCCCGCGACATCCTCGCCGCGGCGCCCGGCGTGCGGATCGTCGACGACCGCGCCGCCAGCCACTTTCCCATGCCCATCGAGGCCAGCGAGGGCGACGACATCCTCGTCGGGCGCATCCGCCAGGACGTCTCCCGCCCGGACGGACGCGGGATCGACCTGTTCGTCAGCGGCGACCAGATCCGCAAGGGCGCCGCCCTGAACGCCGTCCAGATCGCCGAGCTGCTGGACCTCTAACCGCCCGCGAGGAGGACGACGACGATTCGCGCCCCTTCCCATCCGACCGCGGCGGCGGTATGCTGCCGGGGCAACGGCGGATGAGCGCCGAAGCGCCGTCAGTCGCGGGAGAGCCCCATGCCCAAGCTGCTGACTGACCCGCAGTATGCCGTTCGCGGACGGCTGGTCGCCGTGGACAACGGCGCCGTGGTCGGTCCGATCTTCACCTTGCGCGTCCCGCCGAACACGGCTGACCTGCAGCGTCCGGCAAGCTACATCGACTTCCGCCTGCTGGACACGAACCGCAAGACACTCCAGAAGCGCATCACGGTCGAAGACGAACTGGACGTGGTCATTCACGCCGCCACGGCCGGGGTCGAGTCCGGAACCCGCGACGAGCCCACCTTCCGCCTGCGTCCGGTCAGCCGGTCGCAGCAGATCCCCCACTGCCGCCGCGTCTTCGAGTCGCTCAGCCCGGTCAACGGGAAGGTCATCGACAACGACGGGCACCACACCATCGTCGTCGACGCCGGCGTGCCCGTCGTGGTGACGCTGCTGGCCCACACACCCACGCAGACGCGCACGGTCAAGCTCAACGCGTGGGTGACGTTCTGGCCCAGCCCGCCGACGCATGGGGTCGTGCTCGGAAAGGTCTAACCCGCGTCGTTGTCCGCCGCCCCACGCGGCGCTATCATTCCCTCCGGAACGCGAACCTGTCGGAGGCATGGCCATGAATGCACTGCGATACGCCCTGCTCGTCGTCGCGGCCGCGATGCCGGCGCTCGCCGGCTGCGACGAGCAGCGTGACAACGCGGCGGGACAAGACGACGAGAACAGCGCGGTCGAACCGCCCGCCCCGGCCGACGGCGCCGGGCAGATGGTTCTGACCTGTCCGGCGTTCGAGCACGGCGAGGCGATCCCGGCGGAATACACGGCCGACGGAGCCGACGTCTCCCCGCCGTTGGCGTGGCGGAACGTCCCGCAGGACGCCCGCGAGCTGGCGCTGATCATGGAGGACCCGGACGCCCCGCGCCCGGACCCGTGGGTCCACTGGGTCATCTATCGCGTCGACGCCTCGGCCGACGGGCTGCCGCGCGCCGTTCCGCGCCGCAAGGCCCTTGAGAATCCGCCGGGCGCGCTGCAGGGGCGGAATTCGCGGGCGCGCGACAACATCGGCTATCGCGGCCCGGCGCCGCCGAGCGGGACGCACCGATACTTCTTCCGCCTCTACGCGCTGGACGCCCCGTTGAGCGCCGGGCCCGGGCTGACCGCCGACGAGCTGCGCCGGGCGATGGACGGCCACGTCATCGCCACGGCAACCCTCATGGGCACGTATACGGCACGCTGACCGCGGCGGCGGGGCGGGCGTGCACCGGAATGGGCGGAACGATGTCGGGGCACTTCCCAAGCACCGCGCGAGCCATTTGCGATGTGGCCTTTATCCGTAGCGCGGACAGCACCGCCCGTATGGGTCTCGCCCGCGCGTGGCGAGGGCATCCCATACGGGCCGTATGGCTTGCCCTCGCTGGGGCACCTTTCGCGGCCAAGCCATACGGCCCGTCCAGGATGGCCGCGAGACGCGCGGGCAGGATCGTCGAAGATCTCGTACGAGTCGTATGACCGCAGGGGCCCGCGCTACGAACATCGCAAATGGCCCCGGCGCCGGATGCGCTTGACCGCCCGAGGCCGATGCGTACAATGCGACCTGAGGGCGCCCGCGTACTTCGGGCACCGTCACGCCGAGGCGCCGCTAGCTCAGTTGGCAGAGCAGCTGACTCTTAATCAGCGGGTCCGGGGTTCGAGTCCCTGGCGGCGCATTGCGGCCCCCTGCAGGCATCCACCAGCGTGCAGGGGGCTGTCGTTGCGCCTATCAGGCGTCCGCCGGCGTCCGTCACATGGTCCGGCCCGCCCCGGCGTCGATCGGGACGGCCCTCCGGCTCGGCACACGACCGCGCGATCTTACCGGGCTCGCAGTGGAGCGTCCTGCCGGACGGCCTCAGGAGACGCCGATGCGCTGCCGGTTGTCGCCGACGGACGGGGCGTGTATAGTACGCCGCCAACGCCCGGCCGGCGCGCGGCGCGGCCGGTCGCGCGAACGCACAGACCCGCCGGCACCCAGGCCCGCCATGCCCAAACGGGACGACATCCGGACCATCCTTATCGTCGGCTCCGGGCCGATCGTCATCGGCCAGGGCTGCGAGTTCGACTATTCCGGCACGCAGGCGTGCAAGGCCCTGCACGAGGAGGGGTACCGCATCGTCCTGGTCAACTCGAACCCGGCGACGATCATGACCGACCCGGAGATGTCGGACCGGACGTACATCGAGCCGATCACGCCCGAGGCCGTCGCGAAGGTCATCGCCAGGGAGCGCCCGGACGCCCTGCTGCCCACCCTGGGCGGGCAGACGGGGCTGAACACGGCCGCGGCGGTCCACGACTCCGGCGTGCTGGAGGAGTTCGGCGTGGAGTTGATCGGCGCGACGCGCGAGGTGATCCACCGCGCCGAGGACCGCACGGAGTTCAAGAACGTCTGCCTGTCGGCGGGTCTGGACGTCCCGGCCAGCGGGATCGCCCACAGCATGGACGAGGCGCGTCGGATCGTCGCCGAGGTGGGCGTTCCGTGCTGCATCCGGCCGGCCTACACGCTGGGCGGAAGCGGCGGCGGGTTCGCGTTCAACATCGAGGAGTTCGAGCAGCTCGCCCAGCGGGGCCTGGACGCCTCGCCCATCAGCGAGATCCTCATCGAGGAGTCCGTACTCGGGTGGAAGGAATACGAGCTGGAGGTGATGCGCGACCGGGCGGACAACGTCGTGATCGTCTGCTCCATCGAGAACATCGACGCAATGGGCGTGCACACGGGCGACTCGATCACGGTCGCCCCGGCCCAGACGCTGACGGACAAGGAGTACCAGCGGATGCGCGACGCGGCTGTCGCCGTCATCCGCGCCGTCGGGGTCGAGACGGGCGGAAGCAACATCCAGTTCGCCGTGAATCCCGCCGACGGGCGGATGGTCGTCATCGAGATGAACCCCCGCGTCAGCCGCAGCTCCGCCCTGGCGTCCAAGGCGACGGGCTTTCCCATCGCCAAGATCGCCGCCAAGCTCGCGGTGGGCTACACGCTGGACGAGATCCCCAACGACATCACGCGCAAGACGCCGGCGTGCTTCGAGCCGACCATCGATTACGTGGTGACCAAGATCCCCCGCTGGACCTTCGAGAAATTCCCCGACGCCGACGAAACGCTGACCACGCAGATGAAGTCCGTCGGCGAGGGCATGTCCATCGGGCGAACCTTCAAGGAGTCGCTCCAGAAGGGCATCCGCTCCATGGAGGTCAAGCGCTACGGGCTGGGGCTGGACGATAAAGACAAATGGCTTGCCGCACAGCGGCGGAGGGCTGAGGCGCGAGAACCGAGAACGGAGGACAAAACGGCAGCCGCAGAATCCTCAGCCCTCAGCCCTCGGTTCTCAGCCCTTGATGTGCAATGGCCCGTCGAGGAGGGTAAGTTGCGCCGCAAGCTGGCGGTGCCCGCCCAGGGGCGCCTCTATTACGTCCGTTACGCCTTCAAGATGGGCTGGACGGTTCAGCAGGTCCACGAGCTGACGTGGATCGACCCGTGGTTCCTCGCCCACATCAAGCAGCTTGTCGACTTCGAGGACGAACTGACCGCGGTCCACGCACTGGAGGCCGCACCGCCCGCACTGCTCCGCAAGGCCAAGCAATGGGGCTACTCCGACATCCAGCTCGCCCGCGTGTGGCGGACCACGCCGGAGGCGGTACGTCTCCGCCGCCAGGAGCTGAACATCCGCCCGGTGTACAAGCTGGTCGATACCTGCGCGGCCGAGTTCGAGGCCTACACGCCCTACTACTACTCCACGTACGAGTCCCCCTTCCGCGTGATCGCGGATGAGGCGGCCGCTCCGACCTCCGAACTCCGAACTTCGAACTCAGACGACGAGGTCCGCGTCTCCGACAAGAAGAAGATCGTCATCCTCGGCGGCGGGCCCAATCGGATCGGACAGGGCATCGAGTTCGACTACTGCTGCGTGCACGCGGTGATGGCGGCCAAGGAGATGGGCTACGAGGCCGTCATGGTCAACTCCAACCCGGAGACGGTCTCGACGGACTACGACACGTCGGACATGCTGTTCTTCGAGCCGCTGACGCTGGAGGACGTGCTGAACATCTGCGAAAAGCTCAACGGAAAGCCGCTCGGCGCGGGCAGCGCAGCGAACAGCGCGACGCAAGCCGAGACCGGGCGCCGGGAGCGCGGCCTGGATCGCAGCGAAAGTCCGGGACGGCTCCACGGCGTCATCGTACAGCTCGGCGGGCAGACGCCCTTGAACCTCGCCCGCGGACTGGAGGAGGCGGGCGTGCCCATTATCGGCACCAGCCCGGAGTCGATCGACCTGGCCGAGGACCGCAAGCGCTTCGGGCAGGTCCTCGCCGAGCTGGGGCTGAAATGCCCCGCCGGCGGGACCGCGTTCTCCATCGAACAGGCGCACGAGGTCGCCGCGCGGATCGGGTACCCCGTGCTGGTCCGCCCCAGCTACGTCCTGGGTGGACGGGCGATGGAGATCGTCTCCGACGAGGCCCAGCTCGACGTGTACATGGAAAAGGCCGTCGACGCCTCCACCGTCGGACGCGACCACCCCATCCTGATCGACAAGTTCCTCGCCGGCGCCACGGAGGTGGACGTCGACTGCCTGGCGGACTTCGGACCGACACGCGCCGAACGCAGCGCCCCGGCGCGCGGGGAACCCGCATCGACCGACCGCCCGCGGCGAGCCCGCGCGGTCATCTGCGGCGTGATGGAGCACATCGAGGAGGCCGGCGTCCACAGCGGCGACTCGGCCTGTGCGCTTCCGCCGTTCTCCCTTTCCGACTCCGTCGTCGCCGAGATCGAGCGCCAGGCGCGCCTGCTGGCCGAACGCCTCGAGGTCCGCGGGTTGATGAACATCCAGTTCGCCGTCCGCGACGGGCAGGTCTACATCCTCGAGGTCAACCCCCGCGCCTCGCGCACCGTCCCGTTCGTCTCCAAGGCCACCGGAACGCCCTGGGCGAAGCTGGCGGCCAAGGTGATGGCCGGCGAGACGCTGGAGGACCTGGGCGTCAGCGAGGCGCCGCGTCCTGCCCAGACGTCCGTCAAGGAGAGCGTCTTCCCCTTCGGAAAGTTCCCCGGGGTGGACGTGATCCTCGGGCCCGAGATGCGCTCCACCGGCGAGGTGATGGGCGTGGATATGACGTTCTCCCTGGCGTTCGCCAAGAGCCAGATGGCCGCCGGGTTGCACCTGCCGACGGGCGGGACCGTCTTCCTCAGCGTCCGCGACGCGGACAAGCCGCGGGTCGCCCCGCTGGGCCAGCGCCTGGCGGCGATGGGCTTCGCGCTGGTCGCGACCGACGGGACGCACAAGGTCCTCGCCGACGCCGGCGTGCGCTGCCGCCGCCTGGCCAAACTCGCCGAGGGCAGACCCAACATCGCGGACCTGATGGCCAACGGCGAGGTCGCCCTGCTGATCAACACACCCACCCGGCGCGGTCCGACCACCGACGAGGGCAGGATCCGCGCCCTGGCCACGCTGCGAAAGGTCCCGCTGATCACCACGCTGACCGCCGCCCGGGCGGCCGTCGACGGCATCGCCGCACTCCGCGCGGGCCTGCAAGGCGCCGAGGCCCCCGCCGACGCCTGGGGCGTCCGACCGCTGCAGGACTACTTCCCCGACTAGCCCTTAGCTTGTCCCCATGCGCTGGACAGATCCCCGCGCGGAATAAGGTGGAACCGTCTGCATGGGTGATGTCCCGCCTACTGTGCGGAGGGAGCCCGCAGGGCGACCGGAGCAACAGCAGCACTCCCGGCGACGGAACGCCCGCCGCCTGTGTCATGATGCCTTCTCCCGCCGGCAGGGCAAGCGCCCTTTCCAGCCGGGTCGGGGCGATCCAGGCCCTACACGCTCGCCGGCGTCCGCCGCCCCAGACTGCTGTGCCGACGCAGGTGGTTGTAATAGCCGAAGTACCGCCCCAGCCCCAGCCGCGCCTCACCCGGCGTCTGGTAGTCCCGCAGGTACACGTCTTCGTACTTCACCGTCCGCCGACCATGATGTTGTCGAACGCCCGGCCCACCCCCGTCCATGCTGATCGCGATCCCGGCCCTGCCCAGCACCCCCGTAAACGCCTCGCTGGTGAATTGGCTGTCCCGGTCAGTGTTGAAGCCATACTACCCGTCCCGGATCCCCCGCCGTCGGCCCGTCCTGGCCGACAACGGCCCCACCTCCCAGCCGCGCGCGGTTTCGCAAACAAGCTCAGAGACTCTCATACCATCCGGACCAACTCTTGGGTAACAGGCCGCCCAGGCACCGCTCAGGCAACAGCGACATGCCGCCGGGGATCCTCGACGACTCTGCATCAAATGCGCTATACGGTGCCGCCGCAGCGAAACTAGTCGCCTGCGTGCTCGTCTACAAAGTCAGGCGGCTGGACTCGTCGCGGCTGGCATTGATACCACTGACGTAGATCGCCGGATCGTTGCGGACCGGACATTTATTGGAGCAGATTCCACAGCCGATGCATCGCTCGGGATCGACCCTTGGCCGCTGGATCTCAACCTGGCGCCCGCTGCGATCGGTCAAACGCACCTGCTCCAGATAGATCGCCTTGGGACTTACGGGGCAGACTTCTTGACAGACGATGCACGGCGTAGCCATCGCCCAGGGCAGGCATCGCCCGCGGTCCACGAAGGCCGTACCAACGCGCACGGGACCGTCCTCAGCGAACGTGCCGTTCCCGTGTTTCTCGTCCAGGGTAAGCTTGCGTATCGCTCCGGTCGGGCAGACATCGCCGCAGGCGTTGCAATTGTATTCGCAGTAGCCGAGTTTGTAATCCATCATCGGCGTCCACAGCCCGGCCCAGCCGGCCTCGCCCGACGCGGGCTGAATTACGCCGGTCGGGCAAACACGGGCACAGAGCTGGCACCTCACACACGCGTCCAGAAAGGATTCTTCGTCCAGCGCGCCCGGCGGGCGAACCAGTTGACGAGCGGGCCGACTTTGCGCGGGATCCAGCCACGCAGCCAGCGGAAGCGTCAGCCCAAAAGCGGCGCTGGCCAGCAGTCGTCGCCGCGACAGATCCGGCTGGGGCACCTCGTGAGGCGCATCCGCGATCACCGGCAGGAAACGCACCGCCTGCGTGGGGCACAGCTCGGAGCAATTGAAGCACACGATGCACTCGCTGGTGCGAAGTTCGCCGCCGGGTTCGGCACCGGTCGGACACACGGCGTCGCATCGCGCGCAATTGGTGCACGCCTCCTCCGTCCGCCGGTGTCGCAGAAGGCTGAATCGGCTTAGCAGGCCCAGCCCTGCCCCCAGCGGACAAAGGACGCGGCAGAAGAACCGCGGCATCCACAGGTTCGCCAGAACCAGCCCGGCAAAGACGAAGACGATGACCCACGCCCCGTGCACGAAGTGTACCTGAGTAAACCAGGCCCATCGGTCATAGGCGTCCGCTCCGACGCTTCTTCCAACCTGGTCCGCCATCGGCAGCAGGGTAGTCGTCAACGATCGCGTCAGCAGCGCAATGGGGTCCAGCAGCCCCGCCTGCTGCACGCCGAGCAGCAGCGCCGCCGCCACCACCACGAGCAGATAGTACTTGATCTCGAAGAGCTTACGGTAGCGACCGGCGGCGGCACGTTGACTGCGCGAACGCCCCCGGCGGCCCAGCCATCCGACCGCGTGGTGTATCGTTCCGAACGGGCACACCCAGCCGCAAAACGCCCGTCCCAGAAAGATCGCCGACAGAACTGTCATCAGCCCAAGCG
>JBMCUM010000055.1:0-9569 GCA_048622595.1 Planctomycetota bacterium
ATTCGTTCGTTCCGCTCATCGGGCGCCTTTCCACGCGCCGCGTATATACGCGGTGGGGCGCGGCAAGTCCAGCGCCGCGGGGCGGTCGCCGCGCCGACCGCACGCCTTGCTTCCGGTGACCCGGGGGGCGGGGCAGCTCCGGTCGCCTGGGGCGCTCGACGGCCGCCGTCCGGGACCGGAACACGCCGCCGGGATTCCCGCGCCCCCCGACGCGCGGCGGCGTTGAGCTTTGCCCCCCCGGCCGATAAACTGACGGGCCGACACGCGCCGACGCAGGCGAAGCGAGGCCCGCCATGAAGCCCAACGTGCTGTTCCTGGTCGTCGACGACCTGCGTCCGCAGCTCGGCTGCTACGGGCGGACGCAGATGATCACCCCGCACATCGACTCCCTGGCCGCCCGGGGGGTGCGCCTGGACCGCGCCTACTGCCAGGTGCCCGTCTGCGGCGCGTCCCGGTGCAGCGTGCTGACCGGCATGCGCCCCACGCGCCGGCGGTTCCTCGATTACGCCAGTTGGGCCGACGAGGACCTGCCCGGGGCTGTGACGCTGCCGGAGCACTTCCGCAACCACGGGTACACCACGCTCAGCGACGGGAAGGTGTTCCACCATCGGCTCGACACGGCCGAGCGGAGCTGGTCCGACGAGCCCTGGCACCCGAACCGCCCCGGCGGCGGACGGTGGCGCAACTACCAGACGCCCGAGAACATCGCCCGGGCGCAGGAGCACGAGGGCAGGGGCCCGGCCTACGAGTGCGCGGACGTCGGCGACGAGGCCTATTTCGACGGGCAGATTGCCGACCGCGCGGTGGCGGACCTGAACCGCCTGGTCCGTGACGGCGGGCCCTGGTTCCTGGGCGTGGGGTTCATCAAGCCGCACCTGCCCTTCAGCGCCCCGCGCCGCTACTGGGACCTGTACGACGCCGACCGGGTGCACCTGGCGGACAACCCCTTCCCGCCGGAGGCCGCCCCGTCCCAGGCGCTGCACAACTCCGGCGAGCTGCGCAGCTACTTCGACGTGCCCGACGACGGGCCCCTGTCGGAGGAGCTCGTGGGCAACCTGGTTCACGGGTACTACGCCGCCACCAGCTACGCCGACGCGCAGGTGGGCAAGGTCCTCGACGAGCTGCAGCGTCTCGGGCAGCGCGACAACACGGTGGTGGTGTTCTGGGGCGATCACGGCTGGCAGCTCGGCGAGCACGGGCTGTGGTGCAAGCACTGCAACTTCAACACGTCGCTGAATGCCCCGCTGATCGTCTCGGCGCCGGACGCCGCCCGCGGGGACGCGACGGACCGGCTGGTGGAGTTCGTGGACATGTACCCGACGCTGTGCGAGCTGTGCGGGCTTCCGGAGCCCGAGGCGCTGGAGGGGGCGAGCTTCGCGCCGCTGCTGGACGGGACGAACCGCCCATGGAAGAGCGGGGCGTTCGCCCGCTGGTATGCAGGCGAGTCGATCCGCACGGACCGCTACCTGTACACCGAGTGGACCGACGAGTCCGGCGCGGTGCAGGCGCGGATGTGCTACGACCACGACGCCGATCCCGACGAGAACCGCAACATCGCCGAGCGCGACGACCTGTCCGAAACGATGGACGACCTGTCGCGCCGCCTCCGCGACGGGTGGCGCGCCGCGGCGCCGGGCTGACGCTCCCGAAACGTCAGCCGCGCCCGCCCCGAGCGAACCCGCCCGGTGCGGAGTGCCGCTCGAACCGCGGGTCCCGACAAAGGATGATGCGATGTGCCAGCTTCCCGACCTGTTGACCTTCGATGACGCCACGCCGGTGCGCGACGCGGCGGACTGGTCCCGACGCCGCGCCGAGCTGCTCGAGCCGCTGCTGGCGATCGAGTACGGGCATCTGCCGCCCGAGCCGACGACCACGCGGGGCGAACTGCTGAACGCCAACACGCCCAAGCGCTTCGTCGGCGCCCGCGCGGCCCAGTACCGCGTCGTCTGCGAGCTGCCCGCGGGGGTGTGCAGCTTTCGGCTGGACCTGACCTGGCCGGGCGACGCCGAGCCGTGCCCGGTCATCCTCTACGGGGACGCCTGCTGGCGGTATCGCGGCGACGACATCCTGCGCCTGGTGCTCAAGCACGGGTACATGCTGGCCGAGTTCAGCCGGGTCGAGATCGTCCCCGACATCGGCCCGGAGGGTCGCTCGCAGGGGCTGCACCGACTCTGCGACGGGGACTTCGGCGCCATCGCCGCATGGGCGTGGGGCTATCATCGGTGCGTGGACGTCCTCAGCGGGTTGGACGCCGCCGACGCGGAGCGCATCGCCGTGGTCGGGCACTCGCGCGGGGGCAAGACCTCGCTGCTGGCCGGAGCGACCGACGAGCGGATCGCCCTGACGGGGTCCAACGGCAGCGGGTGCGGCGGGGCGGGCTGCTTCCGTCACGAAGGCCGCGGCGCCGAACGGCTCGAGAACATCATCGAGCGATTCCCCCACTGGTTCGCCCCGGGGCTTGAGCAATATGCCGGCCGCCAGGAGGAACTGCCCTTCGACCAACACGCGCTGAAGGCCGCCGTGGCGCCGCGCGCCCTGCTGACCACCGAGGCGCTGGAGGATCTCTGGGCGAACCCGACCGGGACGTGGGTCACCCACGCGGCCGCGCGGGAGGTCTACGCGCTGCTCGGCGTCGCCGACCGGATCGGCATCAGCTACCGCCCGGGCGCCCACCGGCACGACTACCTCGACTGGCAGGCGCTGGTGGAGTTCGCCGACGGCCACTTCCGCGGGATCACCCCGGGCAGGGCGTTCAACCACTGCCCGTTCGCGACGGCGTGACGAACCTTCCGCAGATTGGGGCCGGCAACGTATTGCCCACCACGGGCAAGCGTCCCCATGGCGGTCCAACCGCAGTAGAGGATCTCGTTGGCCGTCTCCGAGGCGTTGCCCGGATCGCCGGGATGGAAGAAGCGGGAGGCGTGCAGGTCCGCGTCCTTGAGCAGGAACCGCCGAGGTTCGGCCGTTCGCGTGATCCGGGCGTGGGTGCAAGGGACGGGAAAACCGACGCACATCAACCGGGATTTGGCGATTCGCGTTCGTTTCCGGGCGTATGCGGCCACGCGCGTCGACCCCGCGACGCGCACATGCCGTGCACCGCAGACAGGGCTTGGGCTCGCCGAATCCGCTCGCTGTGCGCCTCGCATCCCGGCGTGTGCGACATTTTTGACGGCGCGATGTAACCTTTTGTTGTATATTGACTTATCGTAATGACGCGAGCAGGAGCTAAGTCATGGACGACACGAAGGTTACAGCAGACGAGATCGAGGCGATGTTGACGGTTGATCTTCGCGCGTTGGCCGAAGAGATGGCCTCGGCGATGAATCGCGCCAAGGCGGGCCGCATCATCGCGGACAGCGAAGAGCCGGTGCGTGATGCCCACGGCCGATTCAGACAACAGGCCTACCAGAAGGCCCTGGGCCTCCTGCAGGCGAAGCAGGAGGCTTTTTCCCCCTCGGTCGAACGGGCTTCGGCACAAGGGCACCAAGTCGGTAACGCACCAGACGGTCAACGGGCCGGTGACGATTGAGCGGACCGTGCACGAAGACGATGAGGTCGGCAGCTACTTCGCCGTCGCAAGCCCGCCTTATGCCGATTGGCAGCTCACTGCGATGCATCCCATGGTCCACGCACCCGTATTCCTCGAGCAGAACAATGAGCTGTACGTAGCCGGGCGTTCTGCACCGATCCGGGACGGAGACCGCAGTTTCGCCTTTGGCTTGGAGCGCGAGGGCTGGAGCATGGCCATGTGGAAGGTGCATCGCGGTAATCTTGAGCTGGTCCTGCGCTTCCCGGCCACCGGCGACTGCTCCTATCCCGGTCTGATCAAGGACCCGCAGGGCCGGATATGCATCAGCTACTACTCCCAGCACGCCTATCATCACGGCGTGGTCGCCCCGCCGCGCGGGTCCGCCGCCGATGTCTATTTCGCCGAATTAGATCTGTGTTAGCGCTCCTGTCCAAAATAACGCTGGATTCGCGGCACTTGACAAGCGATCCTGAATCGGGTGGGATGGTTCCGTCAAGGATGCCAAACACCCATCCGGGAGACGCGTGCATGGTATCGGTCGCCGGTCTGCCCGCACAGGTGTTTTGCCTCGTTGCCCGTCGGGACGTCGCGGGGGTCGGCGGCCGGCGGAACGCCGACGAGAAACGTACACCACGGGAGTGAATCCGATGCCTGAAGCCAATGACCTTTCGGGCCCGCCGCGGTGCGAGGCCTTCGATATCTTCGATTCCCAGCGGTTCCCCAACCTGGTGACCACGACCGACGGGGCGGTGCTGGCGACCTGGGGCGCCGACGAGCTGCTCAGCCGTCGCAGCACCGACGGCGGGGCCACGTGGGAACCGGCGGTGACGATCGGGCCCGGCCTGCAGGCCGGGGGAACGCTCGTCGACGAGTCCGGCGGCGACGTGCTGGCGTTCGCCCATCCGGAGCATCCGCCCCACAAGGATCGGGAACGGTTCGCCCGGCGGACCATGTACCGCAGCACCGACGGCGGGCGAAGCTGGCGGAGCGAGGATGCGACGTATCATGCCGACGTCAACGGCCACGTACCGGCGCTGCACTACGCCGAGCACGGGATCGCCCTGCAATACGGTCGCCACGCGGGGCGGCTGCTGCGCCCGGCACGGGTCTACGGAAAGGCCGACGGATACAACACGGCGGTCTACAGCGACGACCACGGTCGGACGTGGCAGGCCGGCGCGCCGTTCCCCGTGTTCGGAACCGGCGAGGGCGCGATCGCCGAACGCCGCGACGGAACGCTGTACTACAGCAGCCGCAAGCATTACTTCGAAGAGGATGAACCCCGCCGGGCCGAACGACTCCACGCCGTCAGCCGCGACGGCGGCCACACCTGGGTCGAGCCGGCCTACCACAAAAACCTGCCCGACGGGCCCCGCTACCGAGGCGCGGAAAAGCGGGCGGCGTGCTGGAACGGGCACTTCGGCATGGCCGGAGGGCTCACCCGGCTGCCGGTGCCCGACCGCGACATCTTCATCTACAGCAACGCCGACCAGCCGGAGCACACGCGGCATCGCATGACCCTGTGGGCCAGCTTCGACGGCGGGCGCACCTGGCCGGTCAAACGCCGAGTCGACGAGGGCCCGGGCGCCTATTCCTCGCTCACCGCCGGGCGACCGGGCACACCCGGCGCCGGGTGGATCTACCTGCTGTTCGAACGCTGGCTGGACCGGCCGGGGCGGATCGGCCCGGACAGCGCCGGGCGATTCGTCCGCTGCAACCTCAGTTGGATTCTCGGCGGCGAGCCCACCGGCGACGGGCGGGTGCCCGATGACATCGAGGCGCCGGGCGTCGCCTGATCCACCCGTACCGAGCCCCACCCCTTGCCGAAAGATCCGCGCCCAACGGGTTCCGGCCGGCGCCGCAACCGTACGGCGTAACCGCCAGCCGCCGCCCCCCGCCGGCTGCGCACGCGAAATCAAGTTGCCTGTCCGTGAGCATCTCGCGGAATAGCCCTCGCCTTCATGCCGCCTGCGGCCTAGGCGGGCTTGCCGTGCGCTGCGCCTGGGTCTGGCGGCGCATCGGGGTCAACTGTCGATGCGGGCGCCGAGGGTCTCGCAGATGCGGTCGAAGTCCTCCAGGCCGTAGAAGTCGATGATGATCCGCCCGGTGTTTCGTCGCCGCCCCGGCTGGATGGCGACGCGCGTCCCGACGGTCCGGGTCAGTTGGTCCTCGACGTCGCGGAGGTAGGGCGGCTTGGAAGGTCGCGCGCGCGCCGATGCCCGCGCGCCGTCCTCGGCGGCGAGGGCCTCGAGGCGGCGGACGGTGAGGCCTTCCTTGACAGCCCGATCGGCCAGGGCGCGCTGGCGTTCGGGGGAGTCGACGAGACTGGCGAGAATTTTCGCCTGCCCGAACGACAGGGCGCCGGAGGCGACGGCGTCGCGCACGAAATCCTGTAAGTCCAGTAGCCGCAAGTAGTTAGCGACTGTTGCGCGTGGCTGGCCGAGGCGTTCGGCGACCTCGGCCTGTGTCATGGAGAACCGGTCGAGGTACTGACGGTACGCCTCGGCCCGCTCGATGGGGTTGAGGTCCGCGCGGTGGATGTTCTCGATCAGCGCCCACTCCAGCAGCTCCTGGCGACTGGCGCGGCGGATGATGCAGGGGACACGCTCGAGCCCCGCCTGGCGGGCGGCTCGCAGCCGCCGCTCGCCGGCGATGAGGCGGTACGGCGTGTCGCTTTCGCCCTCGGCGCGGGCGACGACCAGTGGCTGGAGCAACCCCTGGCGGCGGATGCTCTCGGCGAGGGCGTCCAGCGCGTCGGCGTCGAATTCCTGCCGCGGCTGGTAGGGGTTCGGAGCGATCTGGTCCGGGGCGAGCTCGACGAGCCCGTCGGCGTCCGCAGGCGGCTCGGGCGTCGGCGCGTCGGGCTTGGCCGGCGGCAGACCGGTCGCACGCTGGTAGGAACCCTCGTCCGGGGAGGAGTTGACGATGAGACTGGACAGCCCGCGGCCGAGGCGCGGCCGCTGGGCGCGGGACCTGGCGGTGTCGCTCATGGGGTATCCTTTCCGGTTGAATGTTCCACGTGGAACACTGCGTTCCGTCAGGGGGCAGAGTAGACGCCCGGGCGTCTGCATGCAAGAGATTTCTGTCGCTGGGGTTGGATTTTCGGTCGCCGGAGTGGCTGTGCCCCCGAATTGTTCCACGTGGAACATTCGCGGATGCGCGCAGAAATGTGCCCCCGTCCGCTACAGGTACTTCGCCAGCCAGCGAGCCAGGATCAACAGCGCCCACAGCCGATGCCGGTGGTCGTCCCGCCCGGCGAGATGGTCATTCGCCAGTCCCACCAGCGCCTCCCGCCGGAAGATTCCCTGCCGCTCCAGCCACGGGTCCAGCAGCGTCTCCTCCAACGCTCGCCGTAGCGGCCCGCGCAGCCAGCCGTCCAGCGGCACGGCGAACCCCCGCTTCGGTCGGGCGAATACCTCCGCGGGCAGCAGGTCGCCGAACGCCGCCGCCAGCACGCGCTTGCCCCGCCGACGGTCCAGCTTGTCGCCGGTCGGCAGCGACAGTCCCGTCGCCACCACATCGTGGTCCAGCAGCGGCGCCCGCAACTCCAGCGACGCGGCCATCGAGGCGATATCGGCCTTGACCAGCAGGTCGTCCGGCAGGTAGGTCATCACGTCGTGCCACTGTGCCCGCCCCGCCTCGTCGTCGGCGGGAGCGTCCTCGTACAGATCGGTGAACCACCGCGCGGGGGCGTCCGCGTCCAGGCCTGCGAGGAAGTCGGCCGCCACTAGGCGCATCAAATCCTGCGGGGCGAACAGGCGCCGATACCTAAAGTATTGTACCGAAGGCACTTGCGCTAAGCCCGCGGCGAACCGCGCCGCGCGCCTGCACCGGCTGCGCTCGTCGTGCGGCGCGAGGAGCCCAGCCAGCGCACCGCCGACCCGCGCCGCGAGGTACCCCGCTCCGCCCAGGCGCTCGGCCAGGTGCATCGCACGATACCGGTCATACCCGCCGAAGGCCTCGTCCCCGCCGTCGCCGGCCAGGGCGACCGTCACGTACTGCCGCGCCGCCCGGCAGATCAGCCACGTCGGAAGCGCGCTGGAGTCGGCGAACGGCTCGTCGTACAGGTCCACCAGGGTATCGAGCATCGTCGCCGGCGCCGCGTTCACCGTCAGCTCCGTATGCTCCGCACCGCACCGCCGCGCCACCGCCCGCGCCGCCGGGCGCTCGTCGTAGTCGCCCTCGCCGAACCCCGCCGTGAAGGTCCGCACGCCGCCGGTCCGTCCGGCCGCCCGCGCCATCAGCGCCACCACGATCGACGAGTCCACCCCTCCGCTGAGCAGCGCCCCCAGCGGCACGTCCGAGACCAGCCGGGCCTCGACCGCCTCGGCGACCACCTCCCGCACACGGGCGACGCGCTCGCCCGGCTCGCCGGGCAGCTCCACGCGACGCGGCGCCCACCAGCGGACCGGCTCGCCGATGCCGTCCCCGTCGGCCGCGAGACGCGACGCGGGCGCCAGCTTGGCGATCCCGCGCCACGCCGTCCGCGGGGCGGGAATATATCCCAGTGTCAGATAATAGGTTATGGATTCGGCATCGACCGCCGCCTCCACGCCGGGATGCTCCATCAGCGCCTTGGCCTCGCTGGCGAAGACGAGCCGATCCCCCAGTGGCGCGTACCACAGCGGCTTCTGGCCCAACCGGTCCCGCGCCAGCAGCACCCGCCCCGCGCCGGCGTCGTAGACCGCCAGGGCGAACATCCCCCGCAGCCGGTCGAGCATGTCGTCGCCGTGGCGCGCGTGGGAGTGCAGGAGCACCTCCGTATCGCCGTCGGTGGCGAAGCGAGCCCCGCAGGCCGCCAGCTCCGCCCGCAGGCGGCGGAAGTTGTAGATCTCCCCGTTGAACGCGACGACGCGACGCCCGTCCGCCGCGACCATCGGCTGGTGCGACTTCGCCGGGTCGATGACGCACAGACGGCGAAACCCCACCGCGCACCGCCCGTCCGGCGAGACCCACGCCCCCGCCTCGTCCGGACCGCGATGCGCCAGCCGCGACGCCATCCGCTCGACCACGACGCCGTCCGCCCGCCCGTCGCCGAATACGAATTCTCCCGCAAACCCGCACATGTCATCACCAGCCCGTAGGCACAAGTCGCCAGCCCGCCTGCCCGCAGCCCGCAGCCAGCAGGCGGCCGCGCGGCGCCGTCGCGCCCGGTCGTCCGCGCGTGCCCGCCGGCGCAGTCTGCCCTGCCCGCGCGCGCTTTGCAATGCCCCGCCGCGCGGGCAGGGGCTACAATTGCGTTGACGCCGCTGCGGTCGTGGGGTATGCGACCGGTGGCGGCATGATCCGCATTGGCGGCGGCCAGCGCGCCCGGCCGAGCGCGGGACGGTCCCGGCCGGCCGGCAGGCAGGTTCGCCAGAGACAGGGAGACGTCCGATGAACCGTATCGCATTGCTGGGGCTGATGCTCGCCCTTGCCTTCGTCCTCGGCTGCGGCGACGACGAGGCGCCGCAGACGCCCGAGGAAGCCAAGGAGCAGGCCGGCGAGAAACTCGACGAGATCAGGAAGCACGTCGCAGAGCAGGACCTCGACAAGGCCCGGGACACGCTGGAGGAGCTCAAGGGCATGCTCGAGGGCGCCTCGGATGAGGCCCGAAAGGCGATCCGGAAGGCGATCGACGCCGCCGAGCAGGCCATCCAGGCCGCCGAAGGGGGCAGCGACGTGCTGGATCGCGTCACCGGCGGCGGGGACTGACCGGTCCGCCTCGTGAGCGGCCCGGACGTGCTCGCGTGCGCGTTGCGTCTGGCGCGGGCATAGGGGTATGCGACATCTGAATTGAGCGGTGCCGTGGTTTGCGAAGCAACCACGCAATTGGGGCAAACGTGGCTGCTGCGCAAGCCGCGGCCGCCAATCCATCGTTTGACGTGTCGCAGAGTCGCGGACGGCGACGGCGGGCTCGCGCGCAGCGCGGGGGTGCTGCGGCCCGCGAGGGCGGGCACGCGCGAAGGGGCGCCTGGGCGACCCGTCTACCTGCCGGGCTTACGAACTCAAACTGACCGATTTCATGCCGCCAGGAGTTTCTCCAAGCGGCGGATCACGG
>JBMCUM010000056.1:0-9511 GCA_048622595.1 Planctomycetota bacterium
GAACTGGAATCGCGATCTGATGCGGCGCATCCAGGCCTCGCCCATCTCCGTCGGCGAGGGCCCGTAGCGCGTCGCGCCCGTCTATCGCCCGCGCGGCCAGCGTGGAACGCCGAACAGCTCGCCCATGGCGGCGGGCACGTCGCGGGCACGCAGCGGCGAGGGCAACTCGCCGGCTGTGGACATAATGAACGTCACCGCGTTGTGCCGGTTCAGCCCGCCGTGCGTCGACGCCGTGTCGATCATCGCCCGAAACAGCGGCGAGCCCACGCAACGGTCGTCGGCGAGCGAGGCGATCACCTCCGGGACGTTCTCCACCGCGCCGAAGTGCGCCCGCCACAGGCGCTGAAGCGGCGCCGGCCAGCGGTGGTCGACCGTCGCGGCCAGAAGCGCGTCGGCGTCGTGGAAGCCCCCCGCCCGTCCGGGCAGTTGCCCCAGGATGTCGCGCAGCTCCAGCGGGTCGCCCCGCTCGGGGCGATAGGCGAACCGTCCTGCTTGCCGCCGCACCACCGCCCGGCGTGGCGGCCCGCCGGCCTCCTCCGGCGGCGCCAGAACCACGACCGTATCGCCCTCGGCGTAGCTGGTAAGCTCCACGCCTTCGATGCCTGCCAGGTCGGCCGCCAGCTCCGCGCGCTCGTCGGCGTAGAAGCTCGCGAAGGTCGTCACGCCGAACTGCGCCAGCACCACGTCACGCGGGCGCGTCAGCCGATCGGTCAGCCGCCAGCCGCGCTCGCCCAGGGCGCCGGCGAAGTCCATGCCGGTGCATGGCGTGTAAGTGTGCCCGTGATCGCTGACCAGCGTGATTTCGGTCAGCCCGCGGCTTTCGTGAAGAAGCTGCAGCACCAGGCGCTCGACCTGTTCCAGGGCCGCGATCTGCCCGTCGCGCCACAGGCGCGTGCCCACCCCGGCCGTGCTGCTCAGGTAGGCCACCAGCTCCTTGCGGTCGCTGGCGTCGAACGCCCGCTTGGCGTCGTGGAGGTCCTTGCGGAAGCTCTCGCGCGGGTACAGGTAGAAGATCGGCACCCAGATCAGCTCCGCGCGGTAGTCGATGGCGCGGTTGTACGGCTCGTTGCGCCCCTTGAGGTACGCGCCGCCGCCGCCGACCATCCGGTCGGCCGAGCGGTCGAAGTACTTGGCCTCGAACGCTCGACAGGGCGCGGTGGCGAGCAGGTCCGTCAGCGCCAGGTCCGTCATCGCCGGGTAGGGCGCGATGAGGCGCGAGGGGCGATGGAACATCCGCAGATGTCCCGCCCGCCGCATCGCGCGAATTACCTCGTACCGGTATCCGTCGAGGATGATCACGACGTGCCGGCAGCGATCGGGCTCGATGGCGTCGAGGTCGATGATCTCGTCCGGACCCGCCGCGGCGCCCGAGGTGTCCGTCCCCACGGGTTCACCGTTCCGCGCGTACCCGATGCGGTCGATGCGCCCGTCGTCGCCGGGCAGGCAGAAGAAGTCCGCACGCCCGTTGCCGTCGGTGTCGTAGGCGACCGCGACGTCGTCGGCGTTGCGGCGGACGGGCTCTTCGGGGAAGGTGACTGCGGGTCGGCGGCAGCCGCCGACCGCCGCGGCAACCACGCACAGAAACGCCAGTTTTCGCATCCGGAGAAGTCCTTTTCGCACCGTGCGGTGGGGCCGACCCGCGCCGCGGCGATGGGCGGTGCAGGACTCGAACCTGCGACATTCTGCTTGTAAGGCAGACGCTCTGGCCTCTGAGCTAACCGCCCGGTCGCTTCGGACTATATCGGAAATGCGCGGCCGGTTCCAACAGCACGGACCATCCCGGCGAGGCACAAGCCCGTCAAAGTCGCGGCGCGAGCCCTTATAATGCAGGGCGATGTCCGCCACCCGCGATACGCTTATCCGTCGGAGGTACACGATTTCCGGGCAGGTCCAGGGGGTGGGCTTCCGCCCGTACGTCTACCGCCTGGCCCGGGCACTGGGACTGACCGGCTGGATCACCAACGATCCCGGCGGCGTGACCGTCGAGGTCCAGGGCGAGCCGCGCGCCGTCGACCGCTTCGAGCGGCGCCTCGCCGACGAGGCGCCGCCGCTGGCCGAGATCGCGCGATGCGACGCCGCCGATCGCCCCGTGATGCGCGGCGAGAAGCACTTCGAGATCGCCGCGTCCGTCGGTGGCGAGCTGTCCGACGCGCAGGTCACGGTCGACACCGCCGTCTGCGCCGACTGCCTGACCGAGCTGGACGATCCCGCCGATCCGCGCTGCGGCTACCCGTTCATCAACTGCACCAACTGCGGACCGCGATACACCATCGTCCGCGACGTCCCGTATGACCGGGCGAACACGACGATGGACGCGTTCGCGATGTGCCCCCTGTGCGCGCGCCAATACGCCGATCCGGGCGACCGGCGTTTCCACGCCCAGCCGGTCGCCTGTCCGCGCTGCGGTCCGCGGGTGACGCTTGTCGACACGGCGGGGCGCCCCGTCGCCTGCGATGACGCGATCGACACGGCCGCCGAGATGCTGCTGCGCGGGCGGATCGTGGCGATCAAGGGGCTGGGCGGGTTCCACCTCGCCTGCCGCGCCGACGACGCGCACGCGGTCGGGCGGTTGCGGCGGCGCAAGCGGCGCGACGCCAAGCCGTTCGCGCTGATGGTGTCCGATGCGACCGCTGCGAACCGTCTGGTCGAGGTATCCCCCGCGGGCGAGGCGGTGCTGGCCGGGCCCCTACGGCCTATCGTGCTGCTGCGACGCCGCGCCGATGCCCCCATCGCGCCGGGCGTGGCCGAGGGGCTCGACACGCTGGGGGTCATGCTGGCCTACACGCCGCTGCATGTGCTGCTGCTGAAGCGGTTGGCGGAGCGTTCGGGCGGCGAGCGGCGGAGGGCGCCTGCGCTGGTGATGACGTCGGGCAACGTCTCCGACGAGCCGCTGGTCAAGGACAACGGCGCGGCCTTGGCCCACCTGGGGCGGATCGCCGACGCGCTGCTGGTGCACGACCGCGGCATCGCCCGCCGACTGGACGATTCGGTGGTGACGATGCACGCCGATCCCGGCGGGTTGGGACCGGCGGTGTTGCGTCGGGCGAGGGGGTACGCCCCGCGACCGGTCGCGGTCCGCGGCGTCGCGCCGGACGCCCCGTCGATCCTCGCCGTAGGGGCCGAGCTGAAAAACGCCGTCTGCCTCCTGCGCGACGGGCGGGCGCTGCTCAGCGAGCACATCGGCGACCTCGGCGACGGGCGGACCTACCGCCACTTCATCGACACGATCAATCACCTGGAGCGCCTGTTCGACGTGACGCCGGAGCTTCTGGCGGCCGACCTGCACCCGCAGTATCTCGCGAGCGAATACGCGGCGCGGCGTCACCGCGGCGAACTGTCCGGACGGGTCGCCCTGCCGCTGGTGCGCGTTCAGCATCACCACGCGCATGCGGCGGCGTGCCTGGCCGAGCACGGGCTCGACGGACCGGCGGTCGGGCTGGTCTGCGACGGCGTGGGCTATGGCGACGACGGCGCCGTGTGGGGCTGCGAGGTGCTCCGCGCCGACCGGTGCGACTACGAGCGGGTCGGGCATCTGCGCTACCTGCCGCTTCCGGGCGGCGACGCGGCGGCGCGGCAGACGCACCGCCCCGCGATCGCGGCGCTGCGCGACGCGTTCGGCGCCGACGCCCTGGACCACCTCCCGGCGCGCGCAGCGATCACTCCCGACCAGGCCGAGCGCGTCTGCCGGCAGCTCGATGCCGACCTCAACTGCCCGCGGGCGAGCTCGCTGGGACGGTGGTTCGACGCGACCGCGGCGCTCGTCGGCGTCGCCGGCGCCAACCGGTATGAGGGCGAGGCGCCGATGCGCCTGGAGGCCGCGGCGACCTCGGCGGCGGGCGTCGACGATAGCTACCCGTTCGCCATCGTCACCGACGGGCCGTTCCAGATCGACCTGCGCCCGATGGTCGCGGCGCTGGTCGCGGACGTCGCCGACGGGACGGACGCCGCGGTCGTCGCGGCGCGGTTCCACAACACCGTCACCGCGTTCCTTGCCGCGGCCGCGCGGCGCGCGTGCGAGGCGACGGGCCTGACGACGGTGGCGCTGTCCGGCGGGTGCTTCGCCAACCGGTACCTGACGGCGCGGCTGACGGGCGCGCTGACAGCCGACGGGCTGGAGGTCCTGCGCCACCGGACCGTCCCGTGCAACGACGGGGGGATCGCGCTGGGCCAAGCCGTGATTGCCGCGGAAAGAGCCCTTCGCCGCGAGAGCGAAATCGGCTATACTGCGCATCGCGCAGGGCTGCAGGAGGCGCCGCGGAAAGGCGAATGAACGATGTGCCTGGCGATCCCCGCACAGATTGAGATGACGTATTCCGGTCGGGCGCGCGTGCACCTGGCCGGTAGTCGGACCGACGTGTCCCTGGCGCTGGTTCCGGAGGCGCGGGAGGGCGACTGGGTCCTGGTGCACGCCGGGTACGCAATCAACGTGCTGGACCCGGACGAGGCGCGGCAGACCTACGAATTGCTCGGCTCCGTTGCGAGCTGAGGTGCTCGATGACCCGTACACAGACCACAACCGGACGGACGTGCGCCGAGATTTGTGAAAATATTCACGAACTCCTCGCCGCGATGGGCGGTTCGGACGGCCTCGGCGGCGGCACCGCACGCCCCGTGCAGATCATGGAGGTCTGCGGGACGCACACGATGGCCATCGCCCGAAGCGGGCTGCGGTCGTTGCTGCCCGACGGCGTGCGCCTGATCAGCGGGCCCGGCTGCCCGGTGTGCGTAACCGACCAGGACTACATCGACCGGTCGATCGCTCTGGCGCGGCGCGACGACGTGACCATCACGACCTACGGCGACATGGTCCGCGTGCCCGGACGCGGCGGATCGCTCGCCGACGCCCGCGCCGACGGGGCCGCCGTCGAGGTCGTCTACGCCGCCGACCGGGCCGTCGACATCGCCCTCCGCCGTCCGGACCGTCAGGTGGTGTTCCTGGCCGTCGGGTTCGAGACGACCGCGCCGGGCACGGTCCTGGCGCTGTGCAAGGCCCGTGACGCCGGCGTCGAGAATTTCACCGTGCTGACGGCGCACAAGCTGATCGTCCCGGCGATGCGGCACCTGCTGTCGGCCGGGGACGTGCCCATCGACGGGTTCCTCTGTCCCGGGCACGTCAGCGTGATCCTGGGCTGGCGTGCCTACCAGCCGCTGGCGGCGCAGTTCGCCCGCCCGTGCGTGGTCGCCGGGTTCACTCCGGCGCAGATCGCCGCCGGCGTCGAGGCGATCCTCCGCCGGATCCGCGACGGGGCCCCGGCGGCCGAGAACGTCTATCCCGCCGTCTCCGCCGAGGGGAACCGCACCGCCCAGGCGGTGCTCGACGAGACGTTCCGCCCCGCGCCCGCGGCGTGGCGCGGGTTGGGCGAGATTCCCGACAGCGGGCTGATCCTGCGCGAGCAGTGGGGTGCGTACGACGCGTCGGAGCGGTTCGAGCTGCCCGCGACCGAGACGCTGGGCGCGATGCCGGAGCTGGACCTGTGTCGTTGCGGCGAGGTGATCTCCGGGGCCTGCCGCCCGTCGGACTGCGGGCTGTTCGCGCGGCGGTGCACGCCGGTCGATCCGGTCGGACCCTGCATGGTCTCCTCCGAGGGCGCCTGCGCCGCGGCGTATAAGTATGAACGACGGTAAGGACAACGCGCAGCGCATCCAGCTCGCCCACGGCGGTGGCGGGCAGTTGACGGCCGAGCTGATCGAGTCGGTCATCCTGCCGGCACTCGGCGGCGGCGACGCGGCGACGCTGACGGACGCGGCGGCGGTGGGCGTCATCGGTGCGGCGGTCATGACGACGGACAGCTACGTCGTCCAGCCGCTGGAGTTCCCCGGCGGGGACATCGGCTCGCTGGCGGTGTTCGGGACGGTCAACGACCTGGCGGTCTGCGGCGCGGCGCCGCGGGCGCTGTCGCTGGGACTGGTGATCGAGGAAGGCCTGGAGGTCGCGCTGCTGCGGCGCGTGCTGTGCTCGGTCGGACGCGCCGCTGCCGACGTCGGCGCCGTCGTGGTCACCGGCGATACCAAGGTCGTCCCGCGCGGCGCGCTGGACAAGCTGGTGATCAACACCGCCGGGATCGGCGAGGTCCATCCCGGCGCGAAGCTGGGCATTGACCGCGTGACCGCGGGTGATAAGATGCTCGTTTCCGGTCCGCTCGGCGAGCACGGCCTGGCGGTGATGTCCTGCCGCGAGGGGCTGGGCTTCTCGGCGGAGATGGAAAGCGACTGCGGGTCGGTCGCGCCGATGGCGCTGGAGCTGGTCGCCCGACTGGGACCGGACGTGCGCTTCATGCGGGATCCGACCCGGGGCGGGCTGGCGTCGACGACCGTCGAGCTGGCCCGCGGTGCCGGGGCCGACATCGAACTTCAGGAGGCGGCGATCCCGGTCAACGCCACGGCGCGGGCGGCCGCCGACATGCTCGGGCTGGACCTGCTGACCGTCGCCAACGAGGGCAAGCTCGTGGCGGTGGTGGCCCCGGAACGTGCCGACGAGGCGCGGGCGATTCTCTCGGGCGGCGCCGGCGGTAGGCGGGCCGCCGTGATCGGCACCGTCGGCGAGCGAGCGGACATGCCCGTTGTGGAGATGATGACTGCCGCCGGTGGACGGCGGATCGTGCAGATGCCTTACGGCGAAGAGCTGCCGAGGATCTGTTGACGCCAGAGGCGGTCCGGTCGAAAGCCGGTCGGACGGGAAAGGAACTGCGATGCTGCCGCACATACTGCCCAAGGAAAACTTCGACGATTTCGTCCGGTGGCTGATGAGCCGGGGGCGCGTCGCCGCGCCGGTCGCCAAGGCGCCGAACTTCGCCTTCGACGTCCTGGAGGACGACACCGACATCGAGCGGATCCGGATGGACTACGACGTGACCATCCTGCCGCCCAAGAAGTACCTCCTGCCCAGCTACGAGAAGCTCCTGGAGTTCGGCGGGACGGACCCCGAGACCGTCCGTGCGGCGATGGACGCCCGCCCGACGGTCCTGCTGGGCGTTCACCCCTACGACCTGCATGCCCTGGAGACGACCGTGGCGGCGTTCTCGCAGGACCCCGCCGACGCGAACGTCCTGGCGCGACGCAGGGCTACGCGGATCATCGGGCTGAACATCGACTCGTACGCCAACGACGAGCAGTTCATGGCCGACATGGGCACGGTGGACCCGCCGGGCGGTATGGCGGACCTGTTCCTGACGGACATCGGCGACCGGTACTTCGTGGAGATCGGCACGGAGGCGGGTTCCGAGATGCGCCAGGCGTGCGAGTGTTTCCGCAAGGCCGGTCCTGAGGACCACCGCGCCCGTCAGGCGTACGACGAGCGCAAGGCGGCGAACTTCAAGAAGCGTCTTCCGTACCACGTGCGCTACCTTCCGGAGCTGCTGGAGTCCAGCTACGACTCGCTGCTGTGGGATGCGGTGGCGCGGCGGTGCTTCAGTTGCGGGACGTGCACGAACGTCTGCCCGACGTGCTACTGCTTCGACGTGCACGACAACCTGAACATCGACGCGTCCAGCGGCATCCGCCAGCGGCAGTGGGACTCCTGCCAGCTCGAGGTCTTCGCCGAGGTCGCCGGCGGGGAGAACTTCCGCGAGCAGACCGCCTCGCGACTCCGCCACCGCATGTTCCGCAAGGGCAAGTACATCCTGGAGCGGACCGGAAAGCCCGGCTGCGTCGGGTGCGGGCGCTGCAGCGTCCACTGCGTGGCGGATATCTCCATCCTGGAAGCGTATCAGCAGATCGCCGGCGAGGCCGCCGAGACGCTCGCCCCCTGAGCGGGCGCGGCGCCGTGCGGGCGGCGCGAACGCAACGAGTCAACGAGTCAACGAGGCAACGAGGTAGCGAGGCAAAAAGATGACACAGCTAACCGAGCAGCCGCCGGCGGAGGCGTCGCCGTACCTCCCGCGCGTCGGGAAGATCGACGAGGTCCGCCAGTTCACCGACACGGACAAGTACTTCCGGGTGTCCTTCGCGGACGCCGAAGGCGTCACCTACCTTCCGGGACAGTTTCTGGAGGTCAGCGTCTTGGGCGTGGGCGAGGCGCCGATCTCGCTGTGCTCCAGTCCGGGCGACCGGAACGACGTGGAGATGTGCATCCGGCGGGTCGGTGACGTGACCGGCGCGTTGCACGGCCTGGAGGTCGGTGCGACGGTCGGGCTCCGCGGGCCGTTCGGAAACGGCTTCGACATGACCGAGATCGCCGGGAAGGACCTGCTGTTCGTCGCCGGCGGTCTGGGCCTGGCGCCCTGCCGCGGGTTCATCCTCGACGCCCTGAACCGGCGCGACGAGTTCGGGCGGGTGAGTATCCTCTACGGCGCCCGCACGCCGGGCGACCTGCTGTTCACCGACGACCTGGAGCAGTGGGACCGGCGGGACGACTGCGAGTTCCTGACCACGGTCGACCGCGGCGACAAGACCTGGACTGGTCATACCGGCGTGATCACCACGCTGTTCAAGAAGATGGAGAAGGTCGATCCGGCCAACACGGTGGCGTTCATCATCGGCCCGCCGATCATGTTCAAGTTCGCCGTGCTGGAGGCGCTGTCGATGGGGCTTCGCAAGAACCAGATCTACTGCTCCCTGGAGCGGCGGATGAAGTGCGGGCTGGGCAAGTGCGGACACTGCCAGATCCGCAACGTGTACGTCTGCCAGGAAGGCCCGATCTTCAGCTATGCCGAGGTGATGCGCCTCCGCGAGGGTATCTGAGACGGGGGAACGACCGCGCCGCATGCGCCGGACCGATAGAACCACAGGAGCGCCGAAATGGCGGAGAAGAAGAAACTCAAAGTCGCCTTCCACGACTTCACGAGCTGCGAGGGCTGCCAACTGCAGTTCCTCAACTGCGAGGACGAGCTGCTGGACATCCTCGGGCACGTGGAGATCACCCAGTTCCGCGAGGCCATCGACGACAAGAGCGACGACTACGACATCGCCTTTGTCGAGGGCGCCTTCACCCGCGAGAGCGACCGCGCCCGCCTGGAGCACATCCGCAAGTGCGCCAAGGTGGTCATCGCCTTCGGTGCCTGCGCCTCGACCGGCGGGCTGAACGTCCTGAAGAACTACCGCGGCGTCAAGGAGGCCATGCGCACCGTCTACGGCGACCAGGCCGACTGGTACGAAACCTCCGCGGCGCTTCCCGTCGAGGCGGCGATCAAGGTGGACTACAAGATCCACGGCTGCCCGGTTCCCAAGCAGGAGATCCTGGAGGTCGTCAAGTCGGTGGTCGCCGGACGCACGCCGCACATCCCGGACTACCCCGTGTGCGTGGAGTGCAAGCTGCGGGAGAACGTCTGCCTCTACCATAAGGGCCAGTACTGTCTGGGCGTGGTCGCCCGCGCCGGGTGCAACGCGTGGTGCCCGAGCTACGGCGGGCGGTGCTATGCCTGCCGCGGGCTGATCAGCGACCCGAACTCCGACGCGGCCAGGGACGTGCTGGAGGAGTTCGGGCTGACGCTGGAAGAAGTGATGAACGAGTTCCGCCTGTTCAACGGCGCCTATGATGTGGCCGAGCCGCCGGACAATGCTCGGGTGAAATGAC
>JBMCUM010000057.1:0-9296 GCA_048622595.1 Planctomycetota bacterium
TCCGCGGGGTACCGGGCTACCTGGCGCCGACGTGGGAGCAGTGGTTCGACCCGTCGGTCGCGGCTGAAGAATAACCCGCGGCGGTCGGGCACCCCCGCCCGCATTTTGGGCGGTGACGATGGGCAAGCCGGGAAGGGCGGGGCGGCCTTGGGGGCTACCGCTCAAGGCCGACAAAGGCCAAGCGCAAAAACCAACCCTTTCTTGCCGGTGTCTCCTTGACGGACCGGGGGGGGTCGCTTTTATAATGTCGTTGTACTCTGGACGCTCGACCCCTTCGTTTCCGCGGGAAGCGGCTGGAGTCCGGTCGCTTGACCGGAGCCGCTCCGCGGGGGCAGGGGATGTCAAGACAGGAGGAATGGACGATGACGTTTGCTCGCAATTCGCTCGTATCGTACACGATGGTGTTCCTAGTGGCCGGTGCGCTTCTAAGCGTGCCGGCGCGGGCCCAGGGGGCATACGAACAGGCGTGGTCAAGCCAACTGGGCACCGGAAGTGACGAGGAATGTTGGTCGGTCGCCATCGACGCAAACCGCAGGGCGTATATCAGCGGCCGGACCAAGGGGGACCTCGCCGGAAGCAACCAGGGCACGTTCGATGCCTACCTCTACCGGCTGGACGCCTCGGGCACTCCGACGCGCGGCTGGCAGCTTGGAACCAGCGACGATGACCAAGGCCGCGGGGTGGCGCTCGACGTAAGCGGCGACGCCTACGTGGGCGGCTTCACCTACGGGACGCTCGGTGCCGCCTCGCACGGGCACTACGACGCGTTCCTCGCCAAGTACGACACGTCGGACACGTCCACCAGCGACCCCCTCTGGACGCGACAGGTGGGAACGGCGGAGTTGGATAAGGGCGTTGGAGCGGCCGTAGACAGTGACGGCAACGCGTATCTCGCCGGCTTTACGGACGGCGACTTGGTCGGCACCAATCAGGGCTCGTGGGACGGTTTCGTCGCCAAGTACGACGGCGACGGGACGAGTCAGTGGTCGCGGCAGTTCGGCACGGACGCATTCGATGAGATCCGGAGCATCAGCGTGGCCGGTGAAGCCGTTTATATCACCGGCGGGACCGAAGGCGACCTCGACGGGCAGGTCGGCGGGGAGGATGCCTTCGTGATCAAATACGATACCGACGGCGCCGAACAATGGACCCGCCAGTTCGGTTCCGACAATTGGGACGTGGCGCAGAGCGTGGCTGCAGACTCCAACGGGAACGCGTACGTCACCGGCATAACCAGTGGCGACCTGGCGGGGACGAATTCCGGTTTGGACGACGTCTTTCTGGTCAAGTACGACGCTGACGGGAACGAATCCTGGCGCCGCCAGCTTGGTACGTCCGAAACGGAGAGGGGCGTTTCGGTAGCCGTGGATGCCGAAGGAAGCGCCTTCGTGGTCGGGCGGACCCGGGGCGTGCTCGGCGACAGCAGCGAAGGGGAGGCGGACGCCTTCCTCGTGAAGTACGACGCGTCGGGCAATCATCTTTGGACCCGTCAGTTCGGGACGGACGAATTCGATGAAAGCTTGGCCGCGTCCGTGGACGGCGAGGGCAACGTGTACACGGGCGGGTACACGTACGGCGACCTTGGAGGCGCAAACGCCGGGTGGAAGGACGCCTTCCTGGTCAAGTACCAGGTGCCCGAGCCGGCGACGCTGGGGCTTGTGGTCCTCGGCGGGATGCTGTTGGGCGGCAAGCGGCGCCGAGGCGGTCTTTTCCGTAACGGCGTCGGGCGCGGTTCCTGACGATACCGTTCGACCCGGACCGCCGCGGGTTGACCGGCGCCGGGGCAGGCGTAGAATGGCGTCATGCGGGTCATCGCGCTTCAGTCCGGCAGCAACGGAAACGCCATCTACGTCGAGGTCGCCGGAACTCGCCTGCTGTTCGACGCCGGCATCAGCGGAAAGCAGGCCGAGCTGCGCCTCGCCGCGCACGGCCGGGACATCCGCGACGTCGACGCCCTGCTCATCAGCCACGACCACCGCGACCACGCGCGCTGCGCGGGCATCTACCAGCGGAAGTTCTCGCTGCCCATGTGGGTGACGGGTCCGACGCTCGCGGCGGCCGAGCGGTGCCATCGCCTCGGGCGCCTGGGCGCGGTGCATCGGTTCGCCGCGGGCGAGGCGGTGCATCTCGGCCGGGACGGCGCGGTGCGTGTCGAGACGGTCCCCACGCCGCACGACGGGGTCGACGGGGTGGGCTTCGTGATCGACGACGGGACGGTGCGGCTGGGCGTTCTGACGGACCTGGGGCACGCCTTCGACGGACTGTACGAGGTGGTCGAGACGCTGGACGCGGTCGTCGTGGAAAGCAACTACGACCCGGACATGCTGCGGACCGGCTCGTATCCCTACGCCCTGAAGCGGCGGATCCGCGGTACCGGGGGGCACTTGTCGAACGAGGAGTCGGCCGAGCTGCTCGCCGCCGCCGGTCGCAAGCTCCGCTGGGCGTGCATCGCGCACCTGAGCGAGGACAACAACGCCCCCGAGGTGGCGCTGGACGTGCACCGCGCCGCTGCGGGGGGGCGCTACGCCGTCGCCCACGCCGGGCGCTACGCGGCGACCGGGGTGATGGCGGTCTGAGGGGAGCCACCCACCTCGCGCCCCGGGAGCACCTTCGCGCCGAGGGCAGGGCGGAGACGTGCGTCGGAGCCGACGGGGTGCCGGACCGGCGGCGCTGCCCGCGGGTCGACGAGTCGTACCTGGAGGACCCCGACGCGCGGTTGTTGTTTCAGGACCACGAGACCTATACGCTCGACGAGCCCGGGCATAGCAAGTGACGGTGCCCGCGGACGGAGGCGCGGCATGACATTGAAGGAAATGAACCGTCGTATCTTCCGGCGCGAGCCGGTTCCGCACGTGCTGTTCCAGCCGCGGTTCGAGCCGTGGTTCGTGCGGCATCGGCAGTTCGGCACGCTACCGGCGAAGCTCGCCGACGTCGAGCTGCGCGAGTGCTTCGACCGCATCGGCGCGTCGATGCGCTACGTGCACTACCACACGCCCAATCCGTCGCCCATCGAGCCGGGCTTTACGGACGAAGTGACCGTCACGCGCCAGGGCGAGGGGGACCTTCGCCAAGTCCGCTACGACACGCCGCACGGACCGCTGTTCGAGACCTACAAGTTGACGACGGACAAGGCCTGGCGGCGGGTGGAGTTCTGCGCCCGCAGCGCCGACGACCTGCCCGCGCTGCGATGGCTGGCCGGGCGCCGGACGTACCGGTTCCGCATGGACCACTTCCGCGCGGGCGAGGCGTACGTCGGCGACCGGGGCGTCCCGCAGTTCTGGGTGCCCAAGAGCCCCCTACTTCGCCTGCGCCCAGCAGTGGTTCAAGTACGAGGATTTCATCTACGCCCTGAACGACCACCCCGACGCGATGCGCGACATCTTCCAAGCCATCGACGACTCCTACGACCCGTTGTACGAGCAGCTCTGCTCGTCCGGCGCGGTGGAGATCCTCAACTTCGGCGAGAACGTGGCGGCGGCTTACTTGTCGCTGCCCTACTGGCGCCAGTACTGCATGCCCTGGTACGCCAAGCGGGTCGGGCAGCTCCGCGAGGCGGGCATCTTCACCCATATCCATATCGACGGGAACTTCCGCCCGCTTCTGGAGACGCTCGACGAGCTGCCCTTCGACGGGCTGGAGGCCCTGACGCCCGAGCCCCAGGGCGACGTGACCCTCGAGGAGATCCGCGCGCACATCGGCGACAAGATCCTGCTGGACGGCATCCCGGCGGTGTTGTTCCTCGACCACCACAGCCGCGAGCAGTTCCAGCGGTGCGTCGAGCGCGTCGTGGAGCTGTTCCACCCGCGGCTGGTGCTGGGCATCAGTGACGAGCTGCCGCAGGGTGGCGGCGAGGAGGCCTACGACCGTATGGCATGGGTCGCCGAGTACGCCCGCGCCGCCGGCGGCGGATAGCGGCCGGGTCCGCGCCCTTGCGCCGCGCCGCGGCGCCGGGGTATAATGCGCCCATGGATGCCGACACGCTGAGGCAACTGCTGGAGCAGGTCCGCGCCGGCGAGGTGGGCCCGGACGATGCGATGCAGCGTCTGCGCCGGCTCCCGTTCGAGCGCACGCCGTTCGCCACGGTGGACCACCACCGCGCCATCCGGTGCGGGTTCGGCGAGGTCATCTACTGCCCCGGAAAGACGCCGGCGCAGGTGCGGGACATCTTCGCTCGCCTCGCCGAGGCGAACCACACCGTGCTGGCCACCCGCGCCGACCGCGCCCACTACGACGCCGTCGCCGAGGCCGTCGACGCCGCCGTGTACCACCAGACCGCGCGCGCGATCACCCTGCGCCGGGGCGGGCCCCGCGCCGTCGGGCACGTTGCCGTCGTCGCCGCGGGCACGACGGACCTTCCGATAGCGGAGGAGGCCCGCGTCACGGCGGAGATCATGGATGCCCGCGTGACGACGCACTACGATGTGGGCGTGGCCGGTCTGCACCGCCTGCTGGCGGCGGGGGAGGAGCTTCAGGCGGCGAAGGCGGTGGTGGCGGTGGCGGGCATGGAAGGCGCCCTTGCGGGCGTGGTCGGCGGGCTGGTGGGCGTTCCGGTGATCGGCGTGCCCACGTCGGTGGGCTACGGCGCGAGCTTCGGCGGGGTCTCGGCGCTGCTGACGATGCTCAACAGTTGCGCCTCGAACGTCACGGTGGTAAATATCGACAACGGGTTCGGCGGCGGGTACATCGCGGCGCTGATCAACCGCCAGGCGGCGCCGGCGAGCTGACCTGCCCCGGACGCCGGAGCTGGACGGGCAGCCCGTCGGCGAGACACCGCCGACGCCGAGCCCCGCGAAAGGGCCTATCATGACGGCTTGGGACCGGTCCGAGATCCAACACATCGAGACGCTGGAGCTGCTGGGCGACCGCGCCGCCGACGGGCACAAGGGCGACTACGGGCGCGTGCTGGTCGTCGGCGGGTCACGCGGGATGGTCGGCGCGGTGGCGCTTGCGGCCAACGCCGCCCTGCGCGGCGGGGCCGGGCTGGTGACGTTCGCCGCGCCGGACCCGGTCCAGCCGACCATCGCCGCCCTGGCGCCCTGCGCGACGTCCATCGCCCTGGCGTGCGACGATGCGCAGCTTTTGACCGACGAGGCCGAGCAGCAGCTCGCCGCCGCCGCCGGACGCTGCGACGTGCTCGCCGTCGGGTGCGGATGGGGCGTCGGGGCGGGGCAGAAGGACCTGCTGGCCTGGGCGCTGGGTCAGTCCAAGCCGCTCGTCTGCGACGCCGACGGGCTGAACAACCTCGCCGGGCTGACCGGCTGGGCGAACGTTCGCGCCTGTCCCCTGGTGCTGACGCCGCACCCGCGGGAGCTGTCGCGCCTGACGGGGCGCGACGTGGGCGACATCCAGGCCGACCGCACCGCCGCCGCCGTCCGGGCGGTGCTCGACTGGGCCGGTCCGCCCGCGCCGGGACGGGCGCCGCTGGTCGTCCTGCTGAAGGGCGCCGGAACCGTCGTGACCGACGGGCGACGTGTGTACCTCAACGAGACGGGCAACCCGGGGATGGCCAGCGGGGGCACCGGCGACGTGCTGACGGGGCTGGTCGCGGCGCTGATCGGACAGGGGATGCTTCCGTTCGAGGCGACCTGCCTGGCCGCCCACGTCCACGGGCTCGCCGGCGATCTCGCCGCCGAGGCGCTGGGACAGGTGGGCATGATCGCCTCGGACCTGCTGGACTACCTCCCGGCGGCGCTGGGCGAGGCGCACGGGCGCTCGGCGCCGACGACCGAGCCCGTCATCGACGTCGACACCGACGAGGGCCAGGACGGGTCCGACGACAATGGGTAAGCCCTCGCGGACAGCGGCGCTTCTGGCGACGGTCGCCTGCGCGGTTTCCGCCGCCGGCGCCGAGACGCCGCCCCGCCCCGACGCCCCGCGACCGCGCCTGGTGACGTTCTCCCCGGCACTGACGCGGATCGCCTTCGAGGCCGGGCTGGGCGAGCACGTCGTCGGCGTGACCAATCACTGCATGCTTCCGGGCGGCGAGCGGCGCCCGCGCCTCGGCGACGCCTTCACCGTCAACGCCGAGCGGATCCTCTCGGTCCGCCCGGACGCGGTGTTGATCCAGTTCGGCCGGGGTAAGTTCGACGGCGTGACCGCCCTGGCGCCGGACGTGTCCGTCGAGCACTTCGAGATCGAGCGGGTCGACGACGTCGCCGCCGCGGTCGAACGCATCGGGCGACTCGCCGGCGAGCCGGAGGCGGGGCTGCGCGCGGCCGGGCGGTTCCGCCGCCGCCTCGACCGCGTGGACGACCGGACGACCGGCCTGGAGAACCCGCGCGTGCTGTTCGTGATAGGCACGGACCGTCCCGTTGCCGCCGGGCCGGAGACCTTCATCGGCGACATGATCCGCATCGCCGGCGGGGTCAACGCCGGGGCGGACATTCCGGGCTCGACGCGCTGGCGACGAACGCAGATCGACCACGTCGCCGCCGCCCGCCCGGACGTGCTCATCTGCCAACACGCCGGCGACCCGGCGGGCGAGGGGGAATACTGGCTGCAGTGGCGAGAGGACCTGCCCGCCGCACGCGAGGGGCGGGTCTTCGCCGTCGATGCGGCGTGGACGGTCCCCTCGCTGGCGCTGGCCGAGCGGACGGCGCGTCTGGCGTTGACGCTGCATCCCGCGCTGCGCTCGAGGTCGCCGGCGGGGACCCGCCCGACCGGGCCGACCGCAACGCAGCCCGCCGTCTCGGGCTCGCGCGCGGACGATGAGCAATGGCCGGACGAACTGGCGCCGCTGCACGCCGCGCGGCGCGACACCGAGGCGCTGCGTCTGTGGCGGGTGCGTCTGTATCGCTGGCTGGCCGCGGCGGTTGTCGGGGCGGCGCTGGCCGCGGCGGGCGCCGCCCTGCAGGGGCTGCTGCGTAATCCCCTCGCCGAGCCGTACATCCTCGGCATCTCCAGCGGCGCGGGCGTCGGGGTGCTGCTGGGGCTGGCGACGGCGGGCTGGCTTGCGGCGACGGACTGGAGCTGGGTCTCGGCGCCGGTGCTGGCGTTCGTCGGCGCCCTGGCGACCTGCGCGGTGGTCTACCTCATCGCCCAGCACCGCGGGCGTCTGGACCCCTACACGCTCATCCTCGCCGGGGTCATCGTCAACACCTTCAACGCCGCGGTCATGCTGACCATCTACCTGTACGTCGACCCCCACCGCATCGCCGACTTCGCCCACTGGGCGATGGGACGCATCCCCGACGCGCCCGGCCCCGCCGTGCTCGCCGTCTGCGCCGCCTGCGCGCTGGTCGGGTGGGGCGTGCTGCTGGCCTGCGGCGCGGGGCTGAACCTGCTGGGGCTCGGCGACGAGGTCGCCGCCTCCTCCGGCGTTCGGGTCGCGGCGCTGCGGGTGACGACCTTCGCGGCCGTGGGGCTGATGACCGCCGCGGCGGTCGCCCTGGCCGGTCCGATCGGGTTCGTCGGGCTGATCGTCCCCCACATCTGCCGGATGATCGTCGGTCCGGCCCACCGGCGGCTGATCCTGTCCAGCGGCGTCCTCGGCGCCGTGATGCTCGTGGGCGCCGAGGTGCTCTGCCGACGCGCCGGTCCGCTGGTCAACGTCTCCCTGATCCCCGTGGGCATCGTCACCGCCGTCGCCGGCGGGCCGTTCTTCATCTTCCTGCTGCGGCGCCGCTTCGCCGCCGGAGGCGGGCGATGAGCGCCGCGCACGTCATCGCGGCGCGGGACCTGCGGTTCGCCTACCGCGGCGGGCAGGACGTGCTCTGCGGGGCGGGGCTTCGCGCCCCGGCCGGTCGGCTGGTCTGCGTGCTCGGGCCCAACGGGTCGGGAAAGACCACCCTCCTGCGGTGCCTGCTGGGGCGCCTGCGCCCCCGCAGCGGCGAGATCATGCTGGACGGGGCGCCCCTGGCCAGCCACGCGCCCCGCGCCGTGGCGCGGCTGATGGCGTACGTCCCGCAGTTCCCGCGGGCGGCGTTCTCCTTCACCGCGCGGGAGCTGGTGCGGATGGGACGGTTCGCGCACACGGGGCTTCTGGGCATGGCCGGACGCCAGGACCGCGAGGTGACGCGCCTGGCGATGGAGATGACCGCGACGGGGCACCTGGCCGACCGCACGCTGGACGAGCTGTCCGGCGGGGAGGCCCAGTGCGTGATGATCGCCCGCGCACTGGCGCAACAGCCGGCGGTCATCCTGCTCGACGAGCCCACCAGTCACCTGGACATCCGCAACCAGCTCGCGATCTACCGGATGATGCAGCGGCTGGCGGGGGACTGGGGCATGGCCGTGGTGTGTGTCAGCCACGACGTCAACCTCGCCGCCCGCTTCGCCGACGAGCTGGTGCTGATGCGCGAGGGTCGCGTGGTGGCGGCGGGCCCGCCGCGCGAGGTCATCCGCCGGGACGTGCTCGGCGAGACCTACGCCGTCGAGGTCGACCTGGTCGAGACGCCCGACGCGACGGTCCCCCTGGTCCGCGCACGGTGAGCAAGCTCTCGTGCGCCACTGCTCTAAGCTGGTCGGGCCTGACGACGGACCAGTCGATCCGGATATCCTCGCCCGTCCGGCTTCGGCGCTGCAGTTTGTCGAGGTACACGCGCATCTCCTCGTACGACATGCCGGCGCGATTGGAGAAGAATAACTGCGTCGATCCATCCCCGGAATCGTCCCGGTGACTGTGGTCGCGGCACAGCCACGAGACCCTCTCGAGCAGCAGGCGTGCCGCATAGAAGTACAGCCGGTACCGTTCGCCAAACAGTTCTGGTTGTCTTATCGAAGGTTTATGTATGAGTACGGTTACGGCCCGCAACCGAGCCCGCGCTATGCGCTGAAGATAGGGAAGGCGCTGGTGGTGCTTGAGGCGTCGAAAGTGCAGCGGGGAGTGATGGGTGCGCCCAAGCACCTCCCGCATCTCGTCCACCAATCGCACGGTCGGGAGGTCACGGTGCTTCCGCGTCACGACGGCCGAAAGGACGAACCAGACCGAACTGCCCCTGCCAAGCCCCTTGAAGAGGAACCCCTCGTCGCCGGACTCATCCACGTATGTGACGAAGCTGGGTCCCGCCATCGATAGCGGCTTCGGCGTCGGTGTCAGTCGGGTCGCGGGATGCGCCGCACGCTGGGCTTCTCGTCGGCGCGGTCGTCGCGGGGCGCCTCGTCGGCCGGGGAGGTGGTCGCCGGGCGCGTCGTGCTCCGAGCGGGAATGGTGTAGCGCCTGGTGGTGCGCATCCACCCCCTGTGCGGATTCTCGGCCGGGGCGTGGCGGTAGTAGAGCTCCTCGGGCGGCGTCTTTCGGTGGCGCGTGGAGATGCTCCGGCTGCGGACCTGGTTGGTCATCGACAGCAGTTCCCCGG
>JBMCUM010000058.1:0-9188 GCA_048622595.1 Planctomycetota bacterium
CCCGCCGCCCGGCGCACAGGGCGATCGCCAGCGCGTCGGCCACGTCCGGCGGCTCGGGAAGCTCCGTCAGCTTGCAGACGGACTGCACGGCGTGCTGGACCTGCCGCTTGGACGCGTGTCCGTTTCCGGTCAGCGCCTTTTTGACCTCGGTGGCGGCGAGGTCGCGGACGGTGCGACCGGCCTGGCGGGCGGCCAGCAGCACGATGCCCCGCGCGTGGGCCATCAGAATCGCCGTACGCGGATGCTTGTAGTGCGCGTAGAGCTTCTCGATGGCGACCACGTCCGGGGCGAGCTCGCCCAGCAACTCGCCCAGCTCCGCGTAAATCCGCGCGATGCGGTCGGCGAGGGGGGCGTGGGCCTCGGTGCGGATGGCGCCGGCCTCGACGATGGCCGGGTCGCGCCCGGCGAAGTCCACCGTCGCGTAGCCGGTGATGTTCAGACCGGGGTCGATCCCGCAGATGCGCACCGCGTCGCTGGGCATGGCCGCAGCATACCGGCTCGCCGCCGCCCGGTCACGCCGGCGCGGGGCGGAAAATGCCGGGCGCTCCAACGCCGACTTGCGGACGGCGCCGCGGGCCCTACAATCGCCGGGGCGCGAGAACCCGTGCGGAGGTGACCCATGCGGACGTTCGACGGATACGACGTGGTGGTGACCGGGGGCGGACCGGGCGGCGCCTGTGCCGCCGTCGCCGCCGCCCGCGCCGGGGCCAGGACGCTGCTGCTGGAGCGCGAGGGCTGCCTCGGCGGGGGCATGACCACGATGATGGTCTGCCCGTTCATGTCGCACCGGACGAACCCGGGCCCCGATGAGGCGCCGGGAAAGGTCGTCAACGCCGGGCTGTTCAGGGAGGTCTGCGACCGGATGATCGCCCGCGGACAGGCCCACGAAGGACGCTGCGTGCGCTTCGACGACGAGGCGGCCAAGATCGTCCTCGACGAGCTCGCCGGCGAGGCGGGCGTGGAGGTGATCTTCCACGCCGCGCTGTTCGACGCCGAGACCGACGGGCGCCGCGTCGCCGCTGCGACCTTCGCCCACAACGGCGGACCGCTCCGCGTCGAGGGGACCGTCTTCATCGACGCCACGGGCGACGCCCTGCTGGCCGCGCAGGCCGGCGCGGAGGTCGCCTTCGGCACCGAGACGCACCGCGTCATGCCCATGACCACCAAGTTCATCGTCGGCGGCGTGGACATCGACCAGGCGCCGAGCGGCGGCGAGCTGCGCCGGCGCGCCGCCGACGGAGCCGACGACGAGCCCCCGCTGATCAACACCAACGTCAGTTGCCTCGCCGCCAAGCCCGAAAAGTGCTGGATGCACTTCAACGCCATCCGCATGTCCGGGCTGAGCACGATCGACCCGGCGGACCTGTCGACGGCCGAGGTCGAAGGCCGCCGGCGCGTGGAAAACTTCGTCGCCTGGCTGCGGGCGAACGTGCCCGGGTACGGCGAGGCGTACCTGGTCAAGACGGCCCCGCACGTGGGCATCCGCGAGAGCCGGCGCGTCATGGGCGACTACGTGCTGAGCTATGACGACTTCAAGAACTGCCGCACGTTCGACGACGGCATCGCCTGCTGCTCGTACATGATCGACATCCACGGCGACGAGCCGGGCCAGACGCGCCTCGAGCGCCTCGGGCCCGGACAGTATTACCAGATCCCCTACCGCTGCCTGACGCCGAAGGGCCTGGAAAACCTGCTCGTGGCCGGGCGGAGCATCTCGGCCGACATCGAGGCCCACTCCTCGCTGCGGATCATGCCGCCGGTGATGAACATCGGACAGGCCGCCGGGCAGGCCGCAGCGATGGCACGCCCGTCGGGTGACGTCCGGGACATCGACGTGCAGAAGCTGCGCCAAGGCATCCGCGACGCCGGCGGCGTGCTCGAACCGGAATAACCCCCCCGCCCGGAGAGACGCAGCATGATCCCCTACGAAGGCAAGAACCGCTGGACGGTCAACTATCTCAAGGCCGTCCGGTTCGACCATCCCGACTGGACGCCCTGCCACGTGAGCATCATGCCCGCGACGTGGATGAAGTACCGCGAGCAGCTCGAAGACGTCGTGCTCGCCCACCCGAAGCTGTTCCCCGGTCTGCAGCGCGGTAAGAAGGATTTCGACGCGAACCCCAACCCGACCTACCAGGAAGGACGGTGCACCGACTGCTGGTCCAACGTCTGGGAGAACATCGAGCCGGGCCTTGCCGGACAGGTCGTGGTCCACCCCCTCGCCGACTGGTCCGACGTGGACGACTGGACGCCGCCGGACCCGGAGACGGACGACCGCTTCGGGCCGCGCGACTGGGACGCGGTCGCGCGGCGCCTTTCCGAGGCGAAACGTCGCGGCGACCTGGCGATGGGCAACCCCCTGCCGCACGGGTTCTTCTACATGCTGCTGTACTACCTGCGCGGCTTCGAGAACCTGATGGTCGACCTGGCCACGGACGAGCCGCACCTCGGCGAGCTGATCCGCATCATCGAGCGGTACAACGTCGCCGTAATCGGCAGGACGATGGACTGCGGGGCGGAGATGATCGCCCTGGGCGAGGACCTCGGGCTGCAACGGTCGCTGCCCATCAGCCCGGCGATGTGGCGCAAGTGGATCAAGCCGTCGTACGAGCGGATGATGGGCCCCTGCCGCGACCGCGGGGTTCCCGTCCGCTTCCACACCGATGGGCACGTGCTGGAGATCATCCCCGACCTGATCGAGGCGGGCGTGACGGTGCTCAACCCGCAGATCCGCGCCAACGGGCTTGCCGGGCTGCAGGCACACGCCAAGGGCAAAGTCGCCCTCGACCAGGACCTCGACCGCCAGCTCTTCCCGTTCGCCACCCCGTCGCAGATCGACGATCACATCGGCGAGGTGTTCGAGGGGCTCCACGACCCTGCCGGGGGGCTGATCCTCTACGCCGAGGTCGAGCCGGACGTCCCCCCCCAGAGCGTGGACGCCATCTGCACGGCCCTGGAGCGGGTCTGCAAGCCGCCCGAACCCCAGGAGGCGTAAGCCGCGCCGCCAGCCGCCCACGCGTGTGGCCGCGCCGCATGCCGCACCAGGCGGTCCGGCCCGGAGCCATTTGCGCTGTGGCCTTTATCCGTAACGCGGGCAGCACCGCCCGCGCGTGGCGAGGGCATGATTGTCGAAGACCTCGTACGAGTCGTATGACCGCAGGGGCCAGCGCTACGAACATCGCGAATGGCTCGGCCCGGCCAATGTATTGGCTGTCCGTATCCTCTTTATCAAAGACGGCTTACGCGCAACAGCGGGCATCACGCGCTACTGATTTGGCTGTCGGCGCGGGCCGGGTCCGCTTCCGGTTCCGCAATGAGGCGCTCGAGTTTCTCACGCGCGTCCATTCTCTACTCCCCCGTTTGTTTGCGCGCGTCGAGCAGGGCGTCGAGTTCGTCGGCGGGCAGGACGCCTTCGTCGCGGCAGACCTGGCGGATCGTTTTGCCCTCGGCGTGGGCGCGCCGCGCGATGGCGCACGCCCGGTCATGCCCGATCCGCGGCACAAGCGCCGTCACCAGCGCCAGCGACCGTTCCAGCAGCTCGGCGCAGCGGTCGCGGTCCGCCTCGATCCCCGCCACGCACCCGCGCTCGAACGCGCCGGCGACGTTCGTCAGCAGGCGGATCTCCGTCAGCAGGTTCCACGCCATCATCGGCATCGCCACGTTCAGCTCGAGCAGCCCCCCCACGCCGCCGGTGCATCCGGCCGCAATGGCTGCGTCGCACCCGGTGACCTGGCAGGCGACCTGCACGACCGACTCGCACAGGACGGGGTTGACCTTCCCGGGCATGATGGAGCTTCCCGGCTGGACGGGGGGAAGGCGCAGCTCGCCCAATCCGCAGCGGGGCCCGCTGGCCAGCAGGCGCAGGTCCGAGGCGATCTTGCCCAGCGTCGTCGCGCAGCTCCGCAGCGCGCCGCTGGCCAGCAGCACCGCGTCGCGCACCGATTGGGCGTGGACGTGATTGTCCGCCTCGCGCAGGGCCAAGCCCGTGCGATCCGCAAGCGCGGCGCACATCGCCGCGCCGAACCCGGGCGGCGCGTTGAGCCCCGTCCCGACGGCCGTCCCGCCGATCGGCAGCTCGCACAGACCCTCCAGCGCGCCCTGCAGCGCGCGGACGGCCGCCTCCACGCCGGCGGCGTGCCCGGCGAGCTCCTGGTCCAGGCGGATGGGCACGGCGTCCATCAGGTGGGTGCGGGCGAGCTTGACCACGTCGTCGAGCTCGGCGGCCTTGCGCGACAGAGCGTCCCGCAGCGACTCCAGCGCGGGGATCAGCCGGTCGCGCAGGCCCGTCGCCGCCGCCAGGTGCATCGCCGTGGGGATCACGTCGTTGGACGACTGGGCCCGGTTGACGTCGTCGTTCGGATGGACGCTCGCCTCGGCGTCGCCGGCGTCGCGGAGTCGTTGCGTCGCCAGCCGCGCGATGACTTCGTTGGCGTTCATGTTCGTGCTGGTGGCGCTTCCGGTCTGGAACACGTCCACGGGGAACTGCGCGTCGAGCTTTCGGGCGGCGACCCGCCCCGCTGCGGCGGCGATGGCGTCGGCGGTGGCGGCGTCCATTCGGCCGGCGGCCTTGTGCACCTCGGCGGCGGCCTGCTTGATGCGCCCCAGCGCGGCGATGAACTCGCCGGGCATGGTCCACCCGGAGACGGGGAAGTTGCTCACCGCCCGCGCCGTCTGCGCGCCGTACAACGCGTCGGCGGGGACCTCCACCTCGCCCATCGCGTCGGATTCCCTTCGCGTCTCGCCCATGACGGTGCTCCTTCCGCGGAATCGCGCCCGCGGCGCGGATTATAGGGCGCCGCCCGCCGGCGTGCCACGCGCCGCACCGCCCCGGCGCGGCGGACGCGCCCGGCGCGCGGACCTGACCGCGTAGCGGACCGGACCGCCCTTGCCATTTCGCCCCGCCGGCGGTACCCTACCTCCCGTGCGACGGCCCGAGGTGTCGCGTCGCGAAGGAGTCGACTGACCGTGCTGGCAGCAATCAACGATTACGTGTTCATCTGGCAGCTTCCGCTGGTGCTGGCGTTGCTGGCCGGGTGGGTATTCGGCGGGGGGTACCTGCTGCACCGGATGCTGCGCGGGCAGCCGGACGCCGGACGAACCGGACTGGGCCGGTGCATCCAGGCGATCTTCCTGGCCGGGCTCGGCGGCGGCGTCGGCGGCGGCGTGCTGTTCGCACTGGTGTACCGCATCGGGAAGCTCGCGCAGGTGGACCTGCTGATCCCGGCCGCCATCGTTAGCGGGCTGGGCATGCTGGGCATGGCGTATCTCGTGATCTTCGCGATGTTCTCGCTGTCGGCGGCGCGAACGGCCAAGGCCGCCGCCCCGCCGGTCGGCGCGGTGCTCGCCCTGGCGGTGGTGGTGGGCCTGGCCTGCGGGCTCCCGGCGCGGCACCTGCGCCTGCAGAAGCTCCAGCGCGACCGCACGCGGAACACCCTCGCGGCACTTCACATGGTGCTCGAGCGGTACGAGGCGCAGCACGATGCACCGCCGACCTCCCTGCAGACGCTGGTCGACGATGGCATTGCCCCGGCGCTGGTTCGTTCGCCGGCCCTGCCCGAGCGCGACGTCGGCTTCTTCTACCATCCCCCCGACGCCGAGACGCTCGACGACGCCGACCGCGACACGATCATCGCCTGCGAGGTCGCCTCGCACGACGGCGGGCGGATGGTCCTGTTCGCCGACGGACGGACCGAGTGGCTCGAGGAGGACGCCTTCAGCCGGACCCTGGAAAGCGAACCCAACCGCTCGTTCGCCGAGGCGATGCGCGCCGAGTAGCCCGCCGCCGGGCCCGGCTACTCCCCCGCCGCCCGCGGCAGGGCGATGAACTCGCGGATGCGCAGGTCGAAGAAGCTGTGCGTGTAGGCCGGCTTGATCACCACCGCCGTGTCCGCCCCGCCGCGCCACCCGCCCAGGGCGACCACGTCGGCCTGCATGTCCAGGTGCCCCGCGTCGGCGGCCATCAGCACCGACTCGACCGCCACCTTCGTCCCGGTGGAGATGGTCATGTACGCCTGGGCGATGACGGTCTCGGGCGAGACGCCCCCGAACCGTCCCTGGACCGCGCTTGAGACCGCGCCCGATAAGCTGTGAACCCCGCGATAGACCTTCACGCCCATCTCCCGCGCCAGGCGCACCAGGTCCGCATCCGGCGCGCGGACCCGCCCGCCGGGACGCTCCACGAAGACCTCGCGGTCCACCGCGTGCATCATCACCGCGACGATCGTGTCCATCTCCGGCATCGTCTCGGCGCAGGTCACCGCGGTCCGGCCGGTCGTGGTCGCCACGACGAGCTGCCGGATGCCGAGCGCCTCGGCGCGTTTGCGCGCTGCCTGGAGCGTCTCGGCCGTGTTGTGCACCCCCGCCCGGTCGTGATACGTGACGGTCGTTTCGGGCATGTCGTCGCTCCACCCGCCCGCAGCGCGGGCGCGATCAAGGTTCGTGATTCCGTAACCGCCCTGGCGCTCTGCGACACGTCAAACGATGATCGGCCGCCGTGGCTTGCGGACCAGCCGCGTTTGCCACAATGGCGTGGTTGCTTCGCCAACCACGGCACCGCTCCATTCGGATGTCACGAACCCCTAGCGCGCAGGGGCACCCGTTGTCAAGCGCAGCGCCGCCGGGAGCCATAACTTCCCGCAATTGACGCGTTTGACACGCCAGGGTACGCTACCGTACATGGCCGCATCCATGCAGGGATACGTGCGGGAGATCGGCAGGGCGCACGCGGCGGGGAATGCGACCGAGCACACCTACCGCCCGGCGCTGAAGGCGCTCGCCGAATCGCTCGCGCGGGGAATTACCGCGACGAACGAGCCCCAGCGCGTCGCCTGCGGCGCTCCCGACCTGATCGTCGAGCGTCGCGGCGAGCCCATCGGCTACATCGAGTGCAAGGACATCGGCGCATCCCTGGACGCCGTTGAAACCAGCGACCAGCTTAAGCGCTACCTTGACGGGCTCGAGCACCTCATCCTCACCGACTATTTGGAGTTCCGCTATTACGTCGGTGGCGAGCCGCGGATGCACGCGGTGCTGGCCCGCGTGGACGACCGCGGGAAGGTCCGAAAGCTCGAAGGCGGCGAGGACCAACTGGCCGCCCTGTTCGACGCCTTCCTCGCCGCAGCGCCGCAGCCCATCAACACGCCGCAAGACCTCGCCAGGCGGATGGCCGACGTGGCGCGGATGATCAACGACGCGATACTCGCGGCGTTCGGCCAGGAGGACGCCGGCGGGACGCTACACGGCGAGTACGAGGCATTCCGCCAGACGCTCCTGCACGACCTGACCCGCGAGCAGTTCGCCGACATGTATGCCCAGACGGTCTGCTACGGGCTGTTCTCGGCGCGGGTCAACGTTCTCGATTCCCAGGCCGACCGGTTCACGCGCAGGAATGCCGCCTACGACCTGCCGAAGACCAACCCCTTCCTGCGTCAGACGTTCGACTACATCGCGGGAACGCAACTGCATCCCAGCGTCGTCTGGGCCGTCGAGGAACTGGTCAAGGCGCTGCGGCGCTGCGTGATGACCGACATCCTCAAGGACTTCGGAAAGTCCGGACGCAAGACGGACTCCGTCGTACACTTCTACGAAACCTTCCTGCGCGAGTACGACCCGAACCTCCGTAAGACGCGCGGGGTGTACTACACGCCGGAACCGGTCGTCGGCTACATCGTCCGCAGCATCGATGCCATCCTCAAACGCGACTTCGACTGCCCCGACGGACTGGCCGACAAGACGAAGATCACCGCCGAGTTCCGCAAGCCGGGCGACGAAACCGAGCGGCGAGAAGTCCACCGCGTGCAGATCCTCGACCCGGCCGCCGGGACGGGAACCTTCCTGTTCGAGACGGTAAATCATATCCGCGAGCAACTGCGCGGCACGCGCGGCGCCTGGGCGGGGCGGCGAGGCTACGTCGTCCAGCACCTGCTGCCGCGACTGTTCGGCTTCGAGCTGATGATGGCGCCCTACGCCGTGGCGCACCTGAAGCTCGGCTGGCTGCTCAAAGACACCGGCTACGACTTTGCCGCCGACCAGCGCCTCGGCGTGTACCTGACCAACACGCTGGAGGAGGCAGAGGTCGTCACGCGCCGCCTGGCCGCGTTCGCCGGGCACATCGCCCGCGAGGCCAACGCCGCAAGCGGGGTCAAGACGGACACGCCCATCATGGTCGTCCTGGGCAATCCGCCCTATTCCGGCCACTCGGCCAACGACAACCAGTGGTCGAAGGACCTGATTCACAAACCCCTGCCCACGGGGGCGCCGAGCTACTTCGAATGCGACGGCGAGCCGCTGGGCGAGCGCAACCCCAAATGGCTCAACGACGACTACGTCAAGTTCGTCCGCTTCGGCCAGTACCGCATCGAGCGGACGGGTTACGGGATACTGGCGTTCATTACCAATAACGGCTATCTCGACAACCCGACCTTCCGGGGCATGCGCCGGTCGCTGATGCGGACGTTCGACGACATCTACGTGCTCGACCTCCACGGCTCGACGAAAAAGAAGGAGACCGCGCCGGACGGATCGAAGGACGAGAACGTTTTCGACATCATGCAGGGCGTGGGCATCTGCATCATGGTCCGCAAACCACGCGACGACGGTGAGGCGACGCCGTGAAATACCAGCGCTTCGAGCAATTGCCCGTCTGGCAGGCCGCGATCAACCTCGCTGAACGAATGTTCACGCTGACACGGCGGCGCGGGTTCGCGGCGATGGGCGACCTGCGCGACCAACTCCGCCGCGCGGCCTTGTCCGTGTCCAACAACATCGCCGAGGGCTTTGAGCGCGGCACGACGGCCGAGCTTCTGAGCTTTCTGTACATCGCCCGCGGCTCGGCCGGGGAAGTCCGATCCATGCTGCTGTTCTGCCGGCGCCTGCTGAACAACCCGCCGCTGGCCGAAGACCTGTTGCGAAACGACACGCCCACCCTCGACGTTCCGCGAAACCACGCCCCGACGCACGACCCGTCGCGAAGCAACACGCCGGCTCAAGACGCGTTGCCTGACAATGCCCCGGCGAAGGGCGCGTTGCCTGACAATTCTCCGGCGAATGGCGCGTTGCCTGACAATTCTCCGGCCGCGCGCGGGAATCTCAAATCTCAAATTTCAAATTTGAGACCCCCAAACACAGATGCCCTATCTCAAATCTCAGATCTGAAATCCCCACGCGCAGATTTGACATCTCAAATCTCA
>JBMCUM010000059.1:0-9124 GCA_048622595.1 Planctomycetota bacterium
TCTTCGCCGCCCAGGAGTTCGCCCTGGTCAGCCCGGCGATGCACGAGGAGTTCCTTCTGCAGTACCAGCTTCCGATCATCTCGGCGTTCGGGCTGTCGGCCTACGGGTGCTGCGAGGACCTGACGCGGAAGATCGACATGCTTCGCAAGATCCCGAACCTCCGGCGCATCGCCGTGACGCCGTGGGCCGACGTCAAGAGCTGTGCCGAGCAGATGGGAAGCGATTACGTGATCTCCTGGAGGCCGAGCCCGGCGCAGATGGTCTGCACCGGCTTCGACGCCGACCGCGTGCGCCGGATGACGCGCGAGGCGCTGGAGGCCTGCCGCGGGCTCCACGTCGACATCTCGCTCAAGGACGTCGATACCGTCCAGGGCGATCCGTCCCGCGTCGTTCGCTGGGCCCGCATCACCCGCGAGGTGTGCGAGGAGTTCGCCTAGGTCGGACCGCCTGCGGCACCGGGGCGGACCGCAGTGACCTCGTGTGCAAACGAGTTGCACGCCGTATCCCCTTTTGAAAGGGCCCACGAAGCCCGGAGCGCCTTCGCCCTTACACCCGCCGGTCAAGTATTCCACGTGGAACATTTGCGCCCCCGTCCGCGCGCCGGTGCGGGGTGGTCGCCACCCGGAGGCGGGCGTATACTGCACCGCCGGCATGGGCGTGAACGACACAGCACGGCCGGGCGGTCGCGGCGTTGCCCGCGCGGTCGCCGGCGTCCTGGCGCGGCCGGCGGTGGCGCTGCCCGTGGTGGCGCTGCCCGTGGTGGCGCTGGTCGCGGCGGTGCTGCTGGTGGTCGTCTGGGCGGTGCACCGCCCTATCGGCGACCTGTACGTCGCCTATGCCGGGGGCCGCGACGTGGTCGAGGGCAAGCTGGGCGGGCCCGACGACTGGGCGTTCAACACCGACGGACGCACCTGGTACAACCAGAACTGGGGCACGCACCTGCTGTACTACCTGACGTACACACGCGCCGGCGAGACGGGCATCCTGGTGCTGAAGATGGCGCTGCTGGCCGCGACGGCGGGGTTCATCGTGCTGGCGGGGCGACGCCGCGGCGCCGAGACGCCCCCCGCCCTGCTGGTCGCCGCGGGCGTGCTGCTGGCGTCGCACTCCTACATCGACCTCCGCCCGAACCTCGTGACGCTCGTCCTGACGCCGCTGATGCTGTGGCTGCTGTACCGCTCGGGCGACCGCCAGCACCGGGTGTGGTGGGCGCTTCCCGTCGCCGCGGCGTGGGCCAACATGCACGGCGGGTTCGTGTTCGGTTTGGGGCTGATGGGGCTGTGGGCGCTGTGCCTGCTCATCGAGGCGGTGGTGCGCACGGCGGCGGCGCCGCGGGCCGCCGAAGCCGCCGGGCTGACGCCGCGGCGCTGGTGGGCTCCGGTGGCGGCGGCCGGCGCGGCGGTGGTGCTGTCCGGGACGCTCACGCCGTTCGGGCTGGACAACCTGACACACCCGTTCGTCGTCGGCGGCAGCGAGACCTGGCGCAGCGTGGACGAGTGGCAGCCGGTGTGGCGGACGGACGTGGGCTTCGGCACGGTCAAGGAGCTGCTGATCTTCCTGGGCATTTTCGCGGCGGTCGTCGCGGTCAACGTGGTCCGTCGGCACGCTGGCGCGCATCGGCCCGCGCGCCGGGGACACAAGCGCAAGATTCGCCCGATCGCGCCGGCGGCGTTCGACGTGCTGCTGGCGACGGTGGTCGCGGCGATGGCGGTCACGTCGCGACGGTTCATCCCCCTGGCGATGATCGCCATGGCGCCGATGCTCGCGCGCCAACTGACGCGGTTTCAGCAGCGCCTCGACGCGCGGTGGCTTACAGTCCCGCTGGCCGCGGCGCTGCTGGCTCCGGCCGCCGTGCTCGCCCGCGAGCACCTGCGCTACTACGACCCGGACAATCCGCTGTACCCCGCCTCGACCCGATCGATCTACGCGCGGATGATGCACGAGCACCGATACGCTCCCGGCGCGGCCGAGTTCCTCCGCCGCAACGACATCGCAGGACGGACCTTCCACGAGTGGCGCTGGGAGGGATTTCTGCACTGGCAGTGCCCGGGGCTTGAGCTGTACGTCGGCGGGAGGGCCCAGCAGGTCCACGGCGAGCGGGACGATCGAATCCGTCGAGCGATTCTCGCCGGCGGACCGGGCGCGGCGAAGCTGCTGGAGCGCCTGGGCGTGGAGGTTGTGGTGGTCCCGCCGGGCCCGCCCCATGTGCCGCTGCTGACGGACAACGCCCCGGCGGGGACGCACTCGCGTCTGCTGAAGGTCCTGCTGCGGGACATCAACTCGCCGTGGGTGGTCGTCTACTTCAGCCCGCGCGGGATCGTGGTCGTCAACACCGGCACACCCCGAGGCGCCGACTGGGCCCGCCGCGCCGCCGGCGGCGAACTGTGGTATCCCGACGAGCGAACCGCCGCCTGGTCGCGCGCGATGAGCGCGTCATCGGCACGCCTCAGCGACACTCCCGAGCAGGCACTGGCCGCGTGCCGGCGCGGCGCACAGGCCGGACCCGTCGACTGGTGCTACGTCCGGGCCCTGCAGGTCGCCGAGCAGAGGCGCCTGCCGACCGCGAGGGTGCTGAGCTTCTACGAGAACGAGCTCGAGCGCATCACGGCCTTGGGGGCCGAGGGGCATCGTCGGCGACGGATCCTGATCGCGCAGGTCGGCGTCTGCCGCACGCTATTCACTGCCTACCGGCGGCTACTGGCGACCGAGGCGTTCGCGCGTGCCAATCCGCAGCGGGCGGCCGCGATGAGGGAAAAGCTCCCCGCCGTCGAGGCCGCCAGCGACCGCGCGAGCCGCCAGTTCCAGCAGATGCGGAAGCGCTGGCGCTAGCGACGGCGCGGCGCGGGTGGAGGCGGCGCAGGCCCCGCAAGCGCCACAAAGGGCGCCACACAGGCGTAGCCGCCGCGAGCCCAACGGCCAGCAGCAGCGCCGAGACGACGAACCGCAGCCGGTCGCGCGCTGCGGCGGGATTATCGGTACCTGCGGCGGTCATGGGGGCTGACGCTCCGGCGGGCACGATTATATGACCGCCGCGCCGCGCAGGATATGGCGCCCGCCGGGCGGGCGTCCGGTGCATGCTGCGGACTGCCGATTCTCGGCTGGCGACTGCGGACCGGCCGGGGATGGTGACGCTTCGGCGGGCCGCGACGACCGGCGACTACCGGTCGCGGTCCGCCCACGGACCGTCGATCCGTCCTCGCGCCTCAGTCCCATACGGGCCGTATGGCGTCAGCCTTTGGCGTAAAAGTCCACGAACTCCTTGCAGCTCTTGACGGGGATCTTGCCCGCCCATCCGGCCTGTCCGAAGGCGGTCATGCGCTTGATGCACTCTTGCTTCATCGCCTCGCGCGCCGGGCCCAGGTACTTCCGCGGGTCGAACTTCTCCGGCTCCTCGGCGAAGACCTGGCGAATCGCCCCGGTCATCGCCAGGCGGTTGTCCGTGTCCACGTTGACCTTCCGCACGCCGTGGGCGATGCCGCGCTGGATCTCCTCGATGGGAACGCCGTAGGCCTGCTTGAGGTTCCCGCCGAACTCGTTGATCTTGTCGCGCAATTCCTGCGGCAGCGAGCTGCTGCCGTGCATCACCAGGTGCGCGTCGGGCAGGCGCCGGTGGATCTCCTCGATCAGGTCCATCTTGAGCACGTCGCCGGTGGGCTTCTTGGAGAACTTATACGCCCCGTGGCTGGTGCCGATGGCCACGGCCAGGGCGTCCACGCCCGTGTCGGCGACGAACCGCTCGGCCTGGTCGGGATCGGTCAGGTGCTCGCGGGTTTCCTCCTCGCTGAGCCCGGCGCCGTGTCCGTCCTCGATGCCGCCCAGCGCGCCGAGCTCACCCTCGACGCTGACCCCGGCGGCGTGGGCGAACTGGCAGACTTCCTTCGTGACCCTGACGTTGTAGTCGTAGTCGCTGGGGGTCTTCCCGTCTTCCCGGAGCGACCCATCCATCATCACCGAGGTGAAGCCCTGCTCCATCGCGCTGCGACAGGTCGTCGGCGTGTCGCCGTGGTCCTGGTGCATCACGATGGGGATGTTGGGGTTCAGCTCGACCGCCGCGAGCATCAGATGACGCAGGTATGCGTCATTGCTGTACTTGCGCGCTCCGCGGCTCGCCTGGACGATCACGGGAGAATCGGTCTCCTGTGCCGCGGCCATGATCGCCTGGATCTGCTCCATGTTGTTGACGTTCAGCGCCGCGACGCCGTACTCGTTCTCTGCCGCGTGGTCCAGCAGCACTCGCAATGGAATCAGTGGCATGGGGGTTCTCTCGTCTGGAGGATTTCGTGGTCCGTACGCTCCACGCGCCCGCGTGGGGCAGGGGATTATAGCGGCACACGCCCCGCCTGAGAAGCGCGTTTTGTCGAGCGAGCCGCCCCCCCCCCCCGCTGCGGGCCGTCAGTCCACGTAGAACGCCTGCAGGCGCGTCCGATCCGCGCCGCGCGTCTCGTCCAGCACGTAGCGGACGCCCTCCAACTCACGCCCGACCGGGATCCGCACCAGCCGCTGGTGATTGTCGTCCTCGACGACGATGGGGACCCACCGCCCGCCGGTCAGCCCCTCCAGGCGGAAGGCCCGCGGCAGCACATCGGGCAGCGGCCCCCAGCGCTCGGCGCCCGGGCGGTTCGTCAGGTGCATCTCGATGTCCCGCTCCATCGCCGAGTCGAGCACCAGCGTCACCTCGCGGACGTGCCGCGCCCCGTCGAATCGATACGCGACCGCCTCGCCCGGACCGTGCGTCCAGCAGTGCGGGTCCTCGCCCACCTGGCGGTTGACGCCGTCGCGCAGCGGCTCGGGGTCGCCCGTCTCGCACGACAGCTCGGCCGAGGCGGTCAGCTCACTGAGCTGCCGGCGGATCCCGGGCAGGTAGCAGTCGTCGCGCAGCAGCGCCTGCTGCAGCGCGGCGACGTCCACGTCGCACGGATCGGCGCCGGACGCCGCAGCCATCGCCGCGGCCGTCCCGACGGCGTGCCCCATCGTGGTCCCCGTGCCCTGGACGCGGGTGGAGCTCATGGCCGCGTGGGTGCAGCTCGCGTCGCGTCCGGCGAACAGGAGGTTCGCCACGTCGCGCGAGCACAGCGACCGGTACGGGATTCCGTAGGGGCAGGGCGCGGGATGGAAAATCGTCGGCTCGGCGTTGTGGCGGACGCAGTAGAACCCGGCCGGGTGGTGGTCGTCCATGGTCCACCCCCCGTAGGCGACGGTATCGTCGAAGCGTCCGCCGGCCTCGATGTCGTGCTGCGTCAGGACGTGGTCGCCGAGGTAGCGGCGGCTTTCGCGTTTGGCCGGGAGGAACTGGACCCACTCGAGCGCCCAGTTTCGGGCGCGCGGGGCGTGGGGGCAGCGATTCTTGATGTGGTCCCAGATGCCGTAGGCGATGCGCAGCAGCTCGTGGCGGAGGCGCTCGGTGTCGGCGATGCTGTCGTGCTCCCCGCCGAGCTCGACCCACCAGTATCCCAGGCGCCACCACTCGTGCCCGACGGCGCCGCGCGGAAGCTCGTCGCAGTCGTTGAAGGTGCAGGCCCAGTCCAGCGGCTCGAACGGCCGCGGCGCGTCGTGCTCGCGCGCCTGGAAGTAGCACGTCATGCCCATCGTCTTGCGGTCGGGCTGCGGCGGGGCGATCGACTCGCCGTACTCGTCGCGCCCCTCGCGTCCGATACGGCAGGCCGCGCCCGTCAGCGGCGCCAGGATCGCGTCCCCGCTGCAATCGGCGAAAAGCTTCGCACGCACGCGGTGGTACGTCTGCGTGGTGAGCTGCCATCCGGTCACCGAGGCGATCCGCCCGGCGTGCCGGTCAGCCGGCGGCGCGTCCATCGTCGCGTCGAGACACGTGCAGTTCAGCAGCAGCGTCAGGTTCTCTTCCCCCATCGCCTTCTCGTAAAGAATCGTATCGCGGATGCTGAAAACCTTGTCCGGGTTGCGGCGGAGGTTGTCCAGGCGGATCTCCTCCAGCAGCCCGGTCTCACGCATGTGCGGAATGCCGCCGGCGCGGTCGGCGCCGCAGATGTGCACGCGGCACTCGCCGGAGGCGTTGCCCCCGGGGACCGGGCGGTCGTGCATCAGGACCACCTTCGCGCCGTGGCGCGCGGCGGTGACGGCCGCCGTCAGCCCCGCCATGCCCCCGCCGACGACGCACAGGTCGGCCTCGTGCTGCCGCTGCGGGAAGACGTCTGGTCCGCTCATCGATCACCTCCGCAAGCACGCCGGTCCGCCGCCCAGGCGCCGACGGCGCGCTATCTCTAGCAGCGCAGCCCCCTGGCCGCAAGCGCCATCCCCGGCGCGTCCGGCACGGCGCTTGAACGCCCCGCCTGAGCCCGCTAGGGTGAGAGCATGACCACGCCGAGCGTGGGAAAGGATCGCGCCGCGATGATACAGGCCCGCACCGCGTCAACCACGGAGACGATGAGCTTCCGCGAACGGTTCGACGCCCTGATCGCCGGCGACGAAATGGACCGGTTCCCGGTGTGGCTGAAGATGACCAACCCCACCTGGAAGACCTCTCAGCCGGAGCCGTACTGCACCATGGGCGCCGTCGAGCTGCTGGAGGAGGCCGGTTGCGACCTGCTGGTGGGCAACGGGATCAAAGTCCACAAGACCCCCCCGCACGCGGAGATCGCCGTCGAGCGGCGCGACGGGGTGCGTCGGACCGTGGCCCGGACGCCGGACGGGACGCTCGTCGGCGAGGCGAAGGTGGACCCGTACACGCAGTCGTGGCACCCGACGAAGTTCATGGGCGGGCGCCGCGAGGAGGCGCCCAAACTGCGCTGGTTGTTCCGGGACACCGAGTACACGGTGGACGCCGAGTCGGTCGATCGGGCGAAGCACGCCCGCGCCGAGGCGGTCCGCCGGGGCGACCGGGTGACCAAGACCGGGATGGGCCCGAGCCCGCTGATGGCGCTGGTCGAGCACCTCGTCGGACCGGTGGACACGGCGTATCACCTGGCGGACATGCCCGAGGTGATGGAAGAGCTGATGGAGGAGATGCACCGGGACAACCTCCGCATGCTTCGGGCGCGGATGCCCCACGAGCAGGCCGACACGCTCTGGATGACCGAGAACACCTCCACGACGCTGATCAGCCCGACCCAGTTCCGCCGCTACGTCGCGCCGCGCCTGCGGGAGTACGCCGAGATCATTCTCGCCGCCGGCGTCGTGCCCGTCCACCACATGTGCGGGACGCTCAACGCCCTGCTGGAGGACATCGACGCCCTGCCTGCCCGGGCGAACGAGGCGTTCACCACGCGACCGCTGGGCGACGTGTCGCTTACCGAGGGACGCACCCGAATGCCCAGCAAAGCGCTGATCGGCGGGACCAACGCGACGCTGTGGATGCAACCGGCCGAGACCATCATCCAGACCGTCGCCGAGGACCTGGCCACCTGCCCCGACCGCCGCAGAATCTTCCTGACCTCCGCGGGCGTGCTTCCGGCGTGCGTGTCGATGGACAAGGCGCGTACCGTTGTGGCGGGGCTGAAGCGCCTGTAACACCCGCCGGAGGCCCAGCGGACCGCCGCGACCGACCCCCGCCCGAGAAAGCGAACCATGACCGGACGAAACGACCGTCCCAACATCGTGCTGATCAACTGCGACGACCTGGGGTATGGCGACCTGGGCTGCTACGGCTCGACCGCCAACCGCACGCCGGCGCTGGACCGCATGGCCTCAGAGGGGATGCGGCTGACGGACTTCTACATGGCCTCGCCGGTGTGCTCGCCGTCGCGGGGGGCGATGATGACCGGGTGCTACCCGCCGCGGATCGGCTTCGGCGATTTCGCGCGGAAGGGCGACTCCGGCCCGGACGACCGCGGGTGGGTGTTGTTCCCGGCGGCGCCGGAGGGGCTGAGCACCGACGAGATCACCGTCGCATCGTTGCTCCAGCGGCAGGGCTACGCGACGAAGCTGGTGGGCAAGTGGCATTGCGGCGACCAGGCGGCGTTCCTGCCGACGCGGCACGGGTTCGACAGCTACTACGGGCTGCCGTACAGCAACGACATGGGCAACCAGGCGTCCCAGATCAACCGCCCGCCGCTTCCGCTGATGGAGGATGAGGAGCCCATCGAGCTCCAGCCGGACCAGCGGTCGCTGACCATTCGCTACGTCGAGCACAGCGTGCGGTTCATGCGCGAAAACCGCGACCGTCCGTTCTTCCTGTACCTGGCCCACATGCACGTGCACCTGCCCCACTACCCGCCGATGTGCTTCCTGGAGCACAGCCGGAACGGCGCCTACGGCGCCTCCGTCGAGTGCATCGACTGGTCCGTCGCCGTCATCCTCCACGAGCTGAAGCGCCTCGGACTCGACGAGGACACGATCGTGATGTTCACGTCCGACAACGGCAGCCGGGCCGCAGAGGACGGCGGAAGCAACGACCCCCTCCGCGGGCGCAAGGGCACCTGCTGGGAGGGCGGACAGCGCGTCCCGTGCATCGTGCGCTGGCCCGGTCGCGTGCCCGCCGGGAGCACCTGCCGGGAGCTGGCCACCGCCATGGACGTGCTGCCGACGTTCGCCGCCCTGGCCGGAGCCGCCGCCCCGGACGACCGCGTCATCGACGGGAAGGACATCCGCCCGCTGCTGCTGGGCGAGCCCGGCGCCGCCAGCGCCTACGAGGCGCTGTTCTACTACCGCAGGCGGCATCTCCGCGCCGTGCGCCGCGGACCGTGGAAGCTGCACGTCGCCACCGGCGATCGGAGCGAACCGGAGCTGTACAACCTCGACGACGACATCGGCGAGCAGGACAACGTCGCAGGGAGCAATCCGGACGTGGTCGCCCGGCTGGACAAGCTCGCCGACGCCTGCCGGGAGGACATCGGCGACGCCGCCGTCAGCGCCGAAGGCCGAAACTGCCGCCCCATCGGACGCGTCGTCGAGCCCAAGCCCCTCGCTGAGCACGACGAGAACCATCCGTACATCGTCGCGATGTACGACCTGCCGCAACGGGGCTGACGCGGCGGCATGCGACCCGTTGGGGTCAGTCGCCGGCGGCCGCCTCCAGCGCCGCCTCGTGGGCCTGCAGCGCCTCGCCGCTCCACAGCACGAAGCGTATGCGGCGCACGTGACTCAGCGACGGCGCCGCCTCGGCGACGGTGCGCACGGCCAGCTTCGCCGCCGCGTCCATCGGATACCCGAACGC
>JBMCUM010000060.1:0-9121 GCA_048622595.1 Planctomycetota bacterium
GGACGACCGACACCAGCGCCGCATAGACCCCAAGCTCCAGGGCGATCGTCGCGGCCGCAAGCGCCCCGACCGCCAGGCCGTGGCGCCGGAAAGCGCCGCGCATCGACAGGGCGTCTGCGCCGCACTGGCGGGCGTCGTTTGCGGGCGATCCCATCGGCTCACGGCGCCTCGTCGTCGGGGGCGTGCTTGTCGAGCAGCTCGCGCAGGTGCCGGGCGTAGCTGTCCAGCAGCTTGCGGCGGCGGTCGAGATGGCACCGCTCGGCGGCGATTTCGTCGAGGACGGCGTCTGCCTGCTCGAAGGGGTCCTCAAGCAGCTCGTCGGGCTCGGCGAGCTTCGCCTCCCACGACGCCAGCGCGCGTTTCAACTGGGCCTCCGTGCGTGGCAGCAGACTCAGCGGCGGTCGGAGGCGCTCGACCTCGTAGTCGCGCAGCCCGCCGAGGCGCAGCTCGCTGATGGCGTGGTCCACGTCGGCGACGCGGGCGCGTCCCGACGCGCGGATGCGGACGAAGCCCTTGGGGTGCTTCCGCGTGTAGCGCCGCGCCCAGGGCTCGATCTGATCGCGCCGAATGGCGCGCCCGTCGATGCGCATCGCGCCGAAGCGGTCGATTTCCAGCAGCTTGCGGGCGTAGGGCGAGTCCGCCGCACCGGGCAGCGGCTGGACGATCACCTCCACGGGCGTGCCCAGCGGCGGGATCGCCGCGGTACGGGCCTGGAACTCCAGGGCGACGTTCTCCGCCGTGCTCTCGAACGGCACGTCCACCACCGCCGAGGCGAAATTCGCCACCGACACCACGTCCCCGTCCACGTCGGCCCAGTACCGCCCGTCCGGCAGCACGCGAGATCCGACGAACACCCACTTGTTCAGCGGCTTGTCGGACTCGCCCGTCGGCTGGATCCAGTCCGTCGCGTCCACCCGGCGGGTTGTCCCGTCCTCGTCCGTCCATCGCAGGAGGATCTTCAGCTCGGGACCGCGCGGGGGGACGAAGCGCGCCTCCGCGCCGGCGTCGGTCCAGTGGGCGGCGCGTCCGGGCGTCAGCCCCAGCGACAGAAGCCCGGCGTGCAGGTGCGCCGCCTTGGCGGGCGTGGCGAGGATGCTCTCGTGCTCCTTGGTGTCCTCGCGACAGACGAGCAGCTCCAGCAGCCCCTCGCGCAGCACGACGCGCGCGTCGAGGACGACTTGCCCCTCCTCCCGGTCGATCCGGATGTGTCTGAACCGCACGGTCGCGGCGCCGTCGGTCGTGGGGCGGGTGGTCGGCTCGGCCGCTCCGGCCGCGGCGGCCGAAACGGCGACGAGAACGGCGCAGAAGCGTGTTCGGGGGTTTCGCATGGGCGGCTCCTGTGTCCCTGCGTGTTATTGTACAGCGCTCGACGCCGGGCGACAGCGCAGCAAACGGCCCGCCGGGTCGTCAGCGACCGACGGGCCGTGTGCAGGTCGTTCGTCTCGCGCCGCGTTAGGGCGGGAAGGCCTTGTTCTCGCGGTGCTCGTGGATGATGATCTCCGGGCGGATCAGCACCAGCAGCGTCTGCTGGTCGCGGACCGTGCCCCGGTTGGTATACAGCCGATTGACGACGGGGATCTTGCTCAGAAGAGGCACGCCGAGCTCCTGCTCGATCTCGCCGGCCAGACTCTGCCCGCCCAGAAGCAGCGTGCCGCGGTCCGGGACCATCACGGTGGTCCGCAGTTCCTGGACGCCCAAGATGGGCAGCTCGATGGGCCCGAGTGCGGGGATGTCGACCGACAGGATATCGTCCAGGGTCGTCACCTGGGGCTGGACGGTCATGATGACGTACTTCCGGTCGTCCGTGACGGTCGCCTCGACGTCGAGCGTGGTGCCGGTGGCGACCACTTGAATGTCCGGGACCAGCACGTTGATGGTGGCATCGCCGTCGTCGGTATCGATGTCGAACGCATCCGTGGCCGCCTCGTACCCTGCGATGTACGCGCGTTGCGTGGCGACGGTGACGTAGGCGCGCTGACCGTTCCAGATCGTCACGCGCGGCGCGGTCAGCGTCCGGGTGGCGCGGTGGGCCTGGGTCGCCTCCAGGAGGAAGTCGACCTGGATGTCGTCGAGGAACACCCCGGCGATCTGGAACGCCGGGTCGCTGGTGGCCGTGCCGATGCTTCCGGGAAGCCCCGTGCTCGTCCCGCGGACGTTTCCGAACCCGGTGGCGTCCAGTCCGCCCCCGCCGGTCACGGCGCCCATGGGCGTGAAGGAGGTCCCGCCCGGGACGTCGTGCCCGGCGGCCTGCCAGGATGACGGCCCGATCGTCGGGACCTGGGCGCCGGTGAACGGGTCGGCGACGACGGCGTTGGGGTTGAGGTTCGACCCGAGGTTGAAGTACACGTCGAAGTCGATGCCGATGGAGTCGAGGAAGCCCGTGCTGACCGAGATGAACCGCGCCTCGATCGCCACCTGGAGGCCACGCGACTCGCGGAGCGAATTCAGCAGCTTCGCAAGCTCCTGGTGGTTCTTCGCCGTCTGGGTCACGATCAGGTGCCCGTGCATCTCGCGGATGGCGGCATCGGTCTGCCACGAGGGCGGATCGATGGTGCTCTCGATCATGTCGGTCAGGTTGTCGATCATCTCCTGCTTGGTCGGGTAGTTCTCCTCGCCGGCATCGTCGTCGCCGTCGTCGCCGCCGAAGGTCCCCCCGAACCCCCCGCCGCCGCCGTCGTCGTCGTCGTCCCGGTCGCCGACGTTCTGAAGCTCGCTGCGGGGCGCATCCCAGTTGGGCACTCGGAACAGCAGGTGATTGATGTCGTAGACCCGCGTAGTGGTCTTCCGCGACAGGTCGTCCCGCGTGGAGATCGTCACCACGCCTTCCTCGATGATGTACTCCAGCGGCTGCTGCTGCCCGCCCGCATCGGCCAGAACGACCTGCAACGCCTTGCGGACCGACACGTCTGACAGGTGGGCCGTGACCTCGGTGGACGTGGTCACCCCCTGGAAGTCCAGCGCCTTCCAGTTGACCCAGAAGTTCACGCCGGAGACGTTCCGCAGGAAGTTGATGACCTCCTGAAATCCCACGGCGTCGACGTCCAGGTCAATGGTGCGATCCAGCTCCTGTCGCACGATGCGGTTGGCCTCGGACTCGCCGGTGGCCACGGCGCCGTATTTTTCGGCCCGCTTGCGGATTTCCTCCCAACTGTCGGGGAAGTGCAGCAGCTCGTGCCAGGGCACCTCCTTCCACTCCACCTCGGCAAGGAGCTTCTGCTCCTCGACGACCTGCATCCGCTCGGAGGCCTTGCGGTCCTTCAGGATCACGAACTGCTCGAGGATGTCCCGCTGGTCCAGCGCCCAGTCGTTCCGCGGGTCCAGCGTCAGCAACCGGCTGGTCACATCGAGGGCGCGCTCGAACTCGTACTCCTCGCGAAGCGTGCGGATGTCTCGCTCGTACTGGGCGATCTTCCGCTGGCGCTCCTGCGTTTCGCGGAGTTGGCGCTTGCGCTCCTGCTCGGCCGCCTTGGCGCGCTGCTCGGCGATCTGCTGCTGGTTCCACTCCTTCTTGAGCTGCTGGATGCGCTGGATCTGGCGGTCGATCTCCGTCATGCGGCGCCGGTAGGCGCTGGCGGGAAAGACGTTCTGGTTGTTCTCCAGGACCGCCCTGGCCTTCCGCGCCAGTTTCAGCGACTCGTCGAACTGCTCGGCGCGCTCGGCGGCGCCGAGTCGGCGTCGGGACTGCTTCAGGTGGGCGTCGATCTCCACCTCCGCGACCTGGCGGGCGACGTGCAGCGTTCGTTCGTACTCGCTCAGCGCCCCGGCCTCGTCGGCGGCTCCCGCCTGCCTGCGCGCGAACTCGTAGAGCTGGGCGGCTTCGGCGTTGTCCGGCTGGAGACTCAGAACCCGCTCCAGCAACCCGGCGGCCACGTTCATCTGCCCCTCGCCCAGCGCCTGCTTTGCCTGGCGCATCAGCTGGCGCGCCTTGCGCGACCGGTCGGCGGCGAGTTGTGACAGCGCCCCGGTCTCGTCGGGCTCGTCGTCGGGCTCGGCGGCGTCGGCTTCATCCCCCGCGGCGGGCTCCTCCGCGTCGGGCTCGGGGACGTCCGGCTCGTCCGCCTCGGTTGCCCCGTCGCGCGGGGCTTCGGCGTCGTCGGCTTCGGGGGTTTCGGCCGGCTTCGTCTCGGTCTCGGCGCCGGCTGCCTGCGCCTTGCGCCGGGCCAGGGCGAGGTCCGCCCTGGCGTCGGTCCGCTGGGCCTCGGGGAGGTACTCGCTGGCGGCGGCCTGCTGGAGGCCCGCCACCGCCTTGTCGAAGTCGCCCGCCTCCATCGCCTCCCGTGCGCGCCGCAGCGCCTGTCGGGCCTGACGCTGTTTGTTGATGGCCGTGTCCACACGCCGCAGGTACTCGTTCAGCGTCTCGGTCCTGTCGGCGGGCAGGGCATCGGCGTCGACCTTGAGGAGGGTGGCCTTGGCGGCCTCGAACTGCAGCGAGTTGAACTGTTTGATCCCCTCGGCCAGACGGGCCCGGGCCTGGTCGGCCTCGGCCTCTTGGGCGGGTGCGAACCCCGCGGCGGTCAGCAGGAGGACGATCGGCAGGGTCCAGTGCAACGTTGCGCGAAGCTTTAGCACGGTAAGACTCCTTCGGGAAGCGGCTCGCGGCGCGAGCCCCGTCCCTGGTTCCGGGGGCATTTCGGCACGCCCCGCCGGGCCGGACCGGCGCCGAGGCATCGGTGACCTGCCCGGGGGTACAACGCCCGTACCGCTGTGACAACTCGTCGTTCCGTCGGCGGAAATCTATGAATGATTACGCGGGGCACCTCGCCACGATGCCCGGATGTCGGCGGCAGAGCATACTGACAGTCCGTGCGCCTTTGCAAGCCCAAAATGCCGCCGGGTGCGGTTACTCGGGGGCCGTTCCCGCTCCGCGGTCGGCGGCGCGTTCGGCCTCGCGACGGAGTGTTTCGTAGAGCTCCTTGCGGTCGGGGTTGCGCAGGTGGTTTACGTGGATGGCCCGGTGGAGCTGCCCCTTGGCGTCCACGTAGGTCACCTCGATCGTGTCGGTGGTCCTACCCTTACGCCGGATTGGCTTGTCCAGGTCCCGCGCCACGACCACCGCCCCGGTGGCGAAGTCCACGTCGCGCCGGATGCGCTCGCCCGTCAGCGGGTCCAGAAGGTCCTTCGACTGGGGCGCGCCGATCTGCTGGCCCGGGGCGACCGAGAACCGTGCCTCGACCGTCTGACCGCGCACCTGACGGAACACCGTCACGTAGGCCGTCTGCAGCGACGTCGAACCGCCCGTGACGAAAATCTCCGCTACCTCCGGCGCCGACGCCTCCTGCGACCACGCGCTCCACGCCGTCTCGATGAACCGCTGCTGCGCCTCGGCCGGATCCCGCACCTCGGTGTCGTAGGTCAGCAGCGGATTGGCCAGCACCAGGCGGTAGCGCCACCGGTACGTCCTGCCCGCTTGCAGGTTGTCCGTATCGTGGAACCATACGAGCAGGGTCCCGTCGGGCGAGTCGAGCTGGCGCGCCAGCGTGGGCACCGGCGTCGGCTCTGGGCCCTTGATCTGTTCCTCGGGCCGCGTCGGTTGCGGCCTGGGCGTGGGCGTCGGGCGCGGGCGCCGCTCGTACTCTGGCGGAGGCCTGTCATACTCCTCCATGTACATCTCCAGCTCCTCGGGGGGGATTTCCGAGTAGTCGGGCGCGCGCCGCGGCGTGCGACGGCGCGTGGGCGTTCGGCGTGTGGGCCCGCGCCGCACGTCCAGGCCTGGGCGTTCGTCTTCGGCGTCGGGACCGGCCTCGGCCTCCAGTCGCGCGCGTTCGGCGCGGCTGACGCTGGTCTCCGGAAGGTGGATCCGCCATGGGTACCACTGCCCGGTGATCGGCGCGTAGACGTCGACGTAGGGCGGCTGGAGCGCGTCGAGGATCGCGTCTTCGGCGCCGCGCTGCTCGACGACGGGGGTCCACACGACGGTCATCTCGCCGGTCTCCTCGTCCGGCACGCGGCGACGTTCGAGCAGGATGGACCCGCGGTCCATCTGCCGGCGGATCTCCCGGCGGGACTCCTCGCTTCCGTCGTAGGCGCCGAGCAGCTCCTCGGGTTCCGGAGGGGCCTCGAGCCCCTGGCCTCGCCGGGAACTGGTCACGGTGGTGACGGTACGGGGCTCGTTCCACGTCCCGTCCAGTTGCAGCTCGCTGCGCTGCACGCGCACGGACAGAACGGCGAAGCGGGGCGGGACCTCCATCTTGCGCAGGTCGCGCCGCCACTGCTCGAGCAACTGCATGACCGCGTAGGTGCCGGCGACGTGGGCGACGATCTTCTCGGGCGCCCGCTCCGACTCGACGGGCAGGTTGCGCAGTTCCCGCACCACGTTGGCGTTCGGCTGGGTGGGCCTGGGCACGTGGTCCTGGAGCACATCAATGCTGACGACGACGTCCTCCGGCGCCGGCGGTTCCACGCGGGCGATCTCCGGTAAGGGGCCGAACTGCGGACCGACGGGCAACCGCTGCAGCGGCGGCGCCAAGGCTGTCTCCGGCCAGTCCGCCACCAGCCCCGGAGGGAACGGCTCGGCGAGCAGCGCCACCAGCTCGTCGGTCACGTCCTGGATCTGCTCGTCCTCAAGCCCGGCGTTCCGGGCGGCCTGGGCACGGCGCTCGGCGGCGCGGAGCACCTCCTCGCCGAGCTTGCCGAGGGGGACCTCGCTGCCGTTCAGCTCAACCGTCGTCGTCCCGGTCCCGTACGTCAGCGCCAGGCTCAGGAGAATCAGGACGCAGACACCCAGCACGCCCTTTTCCACGTGCTGGGCTAGGGGGCTGATCTGTTCCTTCTCGGCCATGACTCGGCCTCCTGCTACAGGTTCACGTCGCGTCGGTTACCGCCCCCCGAGGGTTCGTCGCGTCCGCCCGTCCTCGTCGATGTTCAGCAGCTCCTTGTCCGCCTTGCGCAGGGCGTCGGCGCCTACCATGGCCGCCAGCGCCTGGGGGGGTATCAGCGGTCGGGGCGAGGGGCGCCACGGGTCCTTCGGGTCCCGGTCCGGATCCCAGATGAGCCACGGCGTCTCGGCGTCCTTGTCGGGGTTGGGCTTGCCGCGCGCCCAGTCGGTCTGGAGCAGCAGCTCCCCGACGAACGTCACGGCCAGGACGGGCTCCGGTCCGTAGTAGTACTCGCCCGGCTCCCGGCGCTCGTCGGCGCCGCCGGACGTGCGGCGGGTTTCCCGCGCCTCGAGTCCCCCGGGCAGCTCGATGGGGTCGCTTTCGCCGACCTGCGCCAGCTCGCACTGCAGGACGGTGTGGTAGGTGTCCCGTGTCAGATGGCGCATGAGTCGGGCGACGTGCCGCTCGGGCATGATCACGGTGAACCCGTAGTGGACCACGTCGAAGTCTTTCGAGCAGACGTGCCCGGTCAGCGTCCCTCCGCGGGCCTGGGCGGTGCGCGCCCGCGGCGTGTAGGCGCCTCCCCATGCGCCCGGCTCGCCGCCCATCGCGCGCTCCATGTCGCCGTACTCGGGCGCTTCGATCGCCGGACTCTCCGGCGCCTCGCCGGACGTGTAGTACCGCCGCGCCACCCGGACCGACACCAGCCGCTTGACCGCCGCGTGCAGCACGTTCTGCGCCTCGTCCGGCAGCGACCCGAGGACCTCCTCGTTCGTCCCCTGGATGGCTTCGAGGATGTCGGTCTGCACCCACTTGTTGACCTGCATCTGCCACAGCTCGGTCGGGTTGAGGTTGTACTCGTCCTCGGGGAAGTAGCGGTCCAGGGCGGTGGTGTCGGCGTAGATGCGCCCGCTGCGGGCCTGCTGAAGCTTGGCGTCCGGCCAGGCGTATTCCTCGGCCGCCTGGAGGTCGATCCGCCGGTGGAGGATCCGCTCGGCGGCGTCGCGACGCTGCTTGTCCATGCGGATCGTCACGTCCACGTCGGTCGTCGGCGTGCTCGAGCGGCGATACTCGCCGGGAACCCGCGTGTCCGGGGGCGTGTCGTAGCGGTGCATGTCTTCCTCGGTCCATTCCTCCGGCGTGCGGGGGGCGCGTCGGGTCGGACGCCGACGGCGCGAGGGCGTATCCTCCGGCTCGACCAGGTCGAACAGACCGGCCAGCAGGGAGGCGCGCTGCTCGGCGCTGTTCATGACGCGCCCGGCGAGGTCCTGGTACAGGCCGCGCTGCTGGTCCATCCGGTCGCGAAGGCGGGCGAGGGTTTCGGCGTCGGCCTCGGCGCGGCGCGCCTCGGCGAGCCGTTCGGCGATTTGGTCCATCTCGCCCAGCGTTTCCCTGGTCTCGGCGATGTCCTGCCGCGCCGGGGTCAGCATCGTCTTGAGCTCGATCAGCCCGGTCTGGCGGGCGCCCCAGGCGTTGATCTTCGCCTGGAGGGTGTCGCGCTGCCGCAAAAGCGCCCGGACCTCCGGCGACACGTCTTCGACGGCGACGCCGCTCGCCGTGTCTTCCGTTGCGAAGCCCGCGCGGTCCAGCTTCTCCTCGACGGGCTTGAGCTCCTGGCGCAGCTCGTAGATATGCGTGCGGACCTCGTTCAAAGCCGCCTTGTCGATTAGCTCACCGACCTTGTCGATCCGCTCGATCAGCCGGTCCAGCAGCACGCGGCGCCAGTGGCGTACACGCCGGGCGTAGTAGTCGTCGAAGTCCTCGGATACCGTGGCCGGCCGAGTGCTGCGGAGGCGGTCCATCCACTCGTCCCACGCGTTGACGTAGCGACGGGAGACCTTGAAGTCCAGACGGAGATCGTTGTACCGCTGGCGGTCGTAGGGCAGGGCGTAGACGTTGCGGCCGCCGGCCTGGACCCGGATGGGGGGGTAGTCCTTGGCCTGGGCGGCGAGGATAGTCTCGATCTTCTTACGCTCCTGCTCGACGCGCTCGTTGCGCCGGCGCTGTTCGGCGAGCATCGCCTCGTTGACCCGGGGGAACCGCCGCGCCTCGGTGTGCTTCGCGACCAGCTGCTGGATGGACTGGTTGCGCTGCTGCGACAGCGAGACCAGCAGCGCGATCAGCCCGCCGACGCAGACCACCGTCACCACCGCAAGGGCCACCACGAACAGGTTGTCGCGTATGAAGTCCTTCATGCGTGCGCCTTTCGCCGCTGACTGCGCCGCCGGCGCGGCTTATTCGATCGTCAATACCCAGCCGATCCGGAATCGCTCGTCGTCGGCCATGCTCTCGTCCGGAAACAGCGG
>JBMCUM010000061.1:0-9059 GCA_048622595.1 Planctomycetota bacterium
TCCACGAGAAGAAGATCTCGTCGGTCAAGGACATGGTCCCGCTGCTGGAGAAGGTTGCACAGGCGGGCAGGCCTCTGCTGATCATAGCCGAAGACATCGAGGGCGAGGCCCTGGCGACGCTCGTGGTCAACAAGCTGCGCGGCACGCTTCAGGTCGCCGCCGTCAAGGCGCCGGGCTTCGGCGACCGGCGCAAGGAGATGCTGCGGGACATCGCCATCCTGACCGGCGCCACGGCGGTGATGGAAGACACCGGCATGTCGCTGGAGAACGTGGACGTGGGCGATCTCGGATCGGCCAAGCGGATCCGGATCGACAAGGACAACACCACGATCATCGAGGGCGCCGGGTCGACCGACGACATCAAGGGTCGGATCGAGCAGATCAATGCCCAGATCGACGCGACGACCAGCGACTACGACCGCGAGAAGCTGGAGGAGCGCCTGGCGAAACTCTCCGGCGGGGTGGCGCAGATCAACGTCGGCGCCGCGACCGAGGTCGAGATGAAGGAAAAGAAGGCCCGCGTCGAGGACGCCCTGCACGCCTGTCGCGCCGCCGTCGAGGAAGGCATCCTGCCCGGCGGCGGTGTCGCCGTGCTGCGGGCGATCGACGCGCTGGACAAGGTCCGCGCCACCGGCGACGAGAAGACCGGCGTGGACATCGTCCGGCGGTCCGTGGTCGGGCCCGTCAAGCAGATCGCCGAGAACTCCGGACTGGACGGAAGCATCGTCGCCGAGAAGGTCATGGCCGGCGACGAGGTTAACTTCGGGTACGACGCCGTCGCGGGCAAGTACGGCGACCTGCTCGCTGCCGGCGTGATCGTTCCGACGAAGGTCGAGCGGGCCGCGCTTCAGAACGCCGCGTCCGTCGCGGGTCTGCTGCTGACCACCGAGGCGCTGGTCAGCGAGATCCCGGAAAAGAAGAAGCCCGGCGCCGGCGCCGGGGCGGGCATGGAAGACATGTACTAACCCGACGTACGACGAGGCACGGGCCTCGGGGCCCGCGCGTAGCGCGGGCCCCGACGGTCATACGACGCGTACGAGGTCTTCGACGTCCTCGCCCGCATCATCTGACACTTCACCAGAGCGGCGGGTCACGACAGCCCGCCGCCCTTGGTGTAAGGTTCCTGCGCAAAGGGACGGGGTCGGCCTACCGCTGCCCGCGGGAAGGTTTACGCATCTGGGGGGCTATGGTATAGAGCCATTTGCGATGTGCCCCTTACCCGCGGCGCGGATCCATACGGTCATACGGACTCGTACGAGGTCTTCGACGATCCTGCCCGCGCGTATCGCCAGCGTCTTTCCTGTGCGTATCGCGGGCGTTCTCGCCCGCGTCACGAACATCGCAAATGGCTCGGTATAGGGAACGCCTTGCCGGGGCTGGTGGACACGAGACGGGATGAGCAAAAGGCAACCGGATCGATCGATGACGCTCGCGACCTCGAAGCCGGCCTCACCGGCCGCGACGGTCCCTCCTGGAGCGGTGCGGGGCGGCGCAGAGGACCGGGCGGTTTTGGCCGAGGAGTTGACCGTCATCGTTCCGGCTTTGAACGAAGCCGATGCGATTGGAGACGTGGTCGCCGAATTACGCGGGCACCTGCCAACCGCGACGATCATGGTTGTCGACGACGGCAGCGAGGATGACACTGGCCAGGTTGCCGCATCCGTCGGGGCGCGCGTTGTGCGCCACCGGCGTAATCTCGGGTATGGCGCATCGATCAAGACAGGCATCGTCGCCGCGACGACGCCGTATGTGGCGACGTATGATGCGGATGGCCAGCACCGGCCGGAGGATCTCGCCCGCCTTCTGGCCGTTGCGGGCAGTTATGACCTCGTCATCGGTGCCCGAGGGCGCAACTCACATCGAAGTTGGCTTCGCCGGCCGGGCAAGTGGTTGCTGGCGCGGGTCGCAAATGCCCTCGGGGGCGACGGATTCCCGACCTGAACAGCGGATTGCGCATCGTGCGGCGTGCGGTGATCGCGCGATACCTGCACCTGCTGCCGAACGGCTTCTCGGCCTCGACGACCACGACGATCTGTATGCTTCAGCGCGGCTACGAGGTGGCGTTTGTTCCGATCGTCACGCGCCAGCGGGTCGGCAAGAGCACGGTGCGCCAGTTGCGCGACGGCGTCGGCGCCCTGCGGCTGATCGTGCGGCTGATCGTGCTGTTCAACCCGCAGCGGTTCTTCCTGCCGCTGGCGGTGCTGCTGATCCTCGCCGGGGTTATCTACGGTGCTACGCGGGCGATCCTCAGCGGACGCGGCGTGCCGACGCTGGCGGTCCTAACCGTGGCCACGGGGCTGATCACAGGCATGTTCGGGCTGCTGGCTGAACAGATATCCGAGCTTCGCATTGAATTACTGGAAGGTACGGCAACGCCTTTGCGGCGCACCGAGCAGCAGCCGGACGATGACGGTCCAAGTAGCGACTGATGCCGGCAAACCCATGAAAGACCGACTTGGACGATTCCTCGTTCGCTGGCGGCAACAGGTCGTGCTGCCTCACGTTACCGGGCGGTTGCTCGATATCGGTTGCGGGCAGAACGCGCTCTGTCGTCTCTATTCAGGCGACGCGATCGGCGTGGACGTGTACCCGTGGGATGGTGTGGATCGCGTGGTAGCCGACACGGCCGCGCTGCCGTTCGAGAACGAATCTTTTGACACGGTAACGATCGTCGCGGCGTTGAATCATATTCCCAACCGGTCGGAGGTTCTTATCGAGGCGCGCCGGGTGCTGCGTCCGACAGGGCGGTTGGTGGTGACGATGCTTCGTCCGATGGTTTCGCGCGCGTGGCATTGGCTGCGCCGACCGTGGGACGCGGATCAGACGGAGCGCGGCCTGGCTTCCGGGGAGGTCTTTGGGCTGACACGGTCACAGATGCATCGCTTACTCACAGATGCGGGATACCGTGTCGTGTGCGAACGGCGCTTCATGCTCGGGATGAACCACTTGACGATTGCGGAGCGGGCATGAGTTGGCCGCACGGCACGGTGGGTCAGACCGGCAGCTTTACGTCGCCCTCCGCTCGCGGGCGCGCATGGAAACTGTTGGTCAAATGGGCCCTGGCAGGTGTCGTCGTCGTGCTGGTGGGCCGGGCGCTTGTCGATCTGCTGGGGCAAGTTGAGTGGCGACGCGTCGCGCCCGACCCGCCCACGCTGGTGTTGGCCGTTGCGCTCTACGGCGTGTACGTTGCGGCGTTTGCGACAGGGTTGCTTTTGTCCGGTCGGGCACTGGGGGTGCGCGCTGCGGCATCGGATGGGTTGTTGGCGGCTACCGTCCCGCAACTGTTCAAGTATGTTCCGGGCAAGGTTGCCACGGTAGCGGCCGCGAGCGTATACATGGCCCGAAGCGGCGATGGGGCCGCCCGTGCCGTCGGTGCCGTGCTTCTGGCGATTCTGTGTAATCTGGCCGGCGGGGTGGCGGCGCTGCTTACGGCGGGGATTCCGGCGATGCTCGTCTCCGGTCAGTGGCGTTTGCTGATCGCGGCGGCCGGCGGCGTGATCGTGGGGCTGGTGGTGTTGCATCCGGCGGTGCTGAATCGTGTTCTTCGCGGGTTGTCGCGCCTTGTCAGGCGGGACATGCCCCGAATCACGTTCGCGTTTGGTGCAATTGTCGGCATCGTCGCGATTCAGTGCGTCGGCTGGTTGGCGCTGGGCGGGGCGTATGTGGCGATGTCGACGTCGTTGATGGACCTCGATGCGGGCGCGGCGCTGGCGGTGACGGCCTGCGTGCCGGCATCGATCGTGGCCGGGTTCGTGACGTTGATTTCGCCGTCAGGACTGGGCGTGCGGGAAGGCGCTATGTTGTTGTTGCTGTCGCCGATTATCGGTGCGGTGAACGCTTCGCTGTTGGCGGTGTTCGGCCGGTGTATGCAGACGGTGTTGGAGGTGCTGTTCGCGTGCGCGGCGTTGGTGCTGTTCGGACGCTGGAAAGGCCCAGACGCCTGTCAGCGGAACAAACTGACGGAGTCGGAACAATGACAGCAAGCGATAATCTCCGTCCGGATTCGCCGCGCGCCGGGCTGTTCTGGGACCTGACGCGCAGAGCGACCGCGCTGGCGATGATGCTCGTGCTGGTCCTCGCGGCGGGCCTGCTCGCCAAACAGATTCTCTGCGCCCGGATCGCTGTCGTGGACGCGACGCAGTATTACCTTCCGCTCGCTTGGGCGCAGATGGAGGGATGCCCCGTCGATGCCCAGCATCCCGGCATCCCGCCCCTGTATCCCATCGCCGTCGGCGAACTGGCCAAGATCGTCCGCCGGGCGGACGATCCTGCGGAGGTTGCCGGTCGGCTGCTTTCGGCCGGAGCCGCCCTGGGTCTCGTCGTCTGCGTCTATTTCTTGGCGCGCGAGTTCGGCAACCGGCGGGTGGCCTTGACCGCGGCGGGTTTGACGGCCGTCAGCCGCCAGATCACGCACGTCGGCGCCGCCGTCGGACCGGACATGACCTATGCCTTACTCCTGGCGGTGTTCTGCCTGCTGCTGCTTCGCCTCGCCCGCCATTGGCGGTGGTACCTTCCCGTCGCGATGGGCGTAATGGCGGGCCTGGCCGCGCTGGTCCGCAGCGAGGGGATGTTCCTGATACCCCTGGCGGTGTTGGCGGCGCTCGTGCTTCCGTGGCGACCGGCAGCTAGGCGACTGGTCCGCCGCGCTGGTGTGGCGGGTCTGACGCTGCTGGTCGTGGCGACGATTTGGTGGCCCCGCGTCGCGTACGTTCACAGCGAGACGGGTCTTTATGCCCTGGACGTGCGGATGTACACGCTCGGGCCGTGGAAGCAAGATGTGGACGATCGTCATACGACGCCTCGCTCGTACGTGGCAGCCGCTCCGCCAGAGCGCCAGAAGCATCACGACCTCGCCTATCGCGCCGAGGAGACGTTTGAGAACCTCCTCCGTGTGGTGGGCTACGTGACCTGGCCGCTGATCATTGCTTATCTTGTGGCGGGGCGGCGGCTGTTCGCCGTCGGGCGAAGGCAGTGGTTGTTGCTGGGGGTGCTTGTGGTTGAACTGGGCATTGTCGCGCAGGTCTCTCTGCCCAAGCGGTACGTCACCCTCGTCGCAGGTCCAGCGCAAGTCTGGGGCGGCTTGGGTGCGGTGGCGCTGATGGAGCGTTTGCGCCGGTGGCGGCCACGTCTGGTGACTGTGGGGCGCGAGTTGGCGGGGTTGGCCTTGATGCTGGGCGGGTTGTCGTGCCTGTCGCTGTTTTCTACAAGCCAGGGCACGCGGCACAGCGAGATGCGCGCCTTGGGCACGGTCGCGCGTCAGCGTTACGGCGCGGGGCAGGTCATTCTCTCGCCGCGCGCCGAGCCGATCTACTACGCGCGCGGATTCCGCATCAAGGCGCCTTATCCGGAGACACCGGAGCAGATGGGGGGGCAAGCGAAGTTGCGACGCCTCTGCCGTGAGTACGACGTTGACCTGATCGTTACGGAGAGGGACGATCCGTGGAACCGATGGTTGGGGGAGCAGATCGCGGCCGACGCCCTCCCTGGCGGGGCAGTGGTGCATGCCGCTGAGTACGATGGGTCCGTAAGCTATTTGATCGATGCCCGTGCGCTGTTCGATGATGTTTCCGACGGGCAGGGGGGCGGCGCGCGCGCGGAAGGCCAACCATGAGCTATCGCAGCATTCGTTTGGATCGAAAGGCACCGCTGCTGTTCCGCATTCGCGCGCAGTTGCGCAAGACGGCGCCGGCGCGTTGGGCCTACCGACGGCGCTGGAACCGGATGGCGGACGTGATGCTGCTGTCGTTTCCCAAGGCGGGGCGGACGTGGCTTCGTATGCTGCTGGCCAAGACGTTGGCGACGCATTGTGACGTTGCGGACGACCGCTTGATGGATCTGCAGCACACCCCCGGAGTTCCGCGGATCAAACCGAAGCACGATGACAATCCGCACCTCAAGACGCCCGGGGAACTGGTCACGCGCAAGACGGAGTATGCGGACCATAAAGTGATCCTGCTGGTTCGGGACATCCGCGATCTCGCTGTCTCGGCGTATTTCGAGGCGACACGCCGCCGCCAGCAGTTCGTGGGGGATATCTCACAATTTCTACGCTGCCAACGCGGCGGCGTCGATACCATGATCCGCTTTTACAATATCTGGGCGGCCAACCGGAACGTCCCGAGGGGCTTCTGTCTCGTGCGCTACGAGGACCTGCACGCCGATGCGTCTGCGGAAGTGCGGCGCATCCTCGATTTCGTTGGTGTCGAAGGGGTCACAGATGAAACGATCCGTCAGGCGGTTGCGTTCGCGTCCTTCGAGAACATGAACCGCATGGAGCGTACAGACGCCCTGGCAAGCGACCGCCTCCGTCCGGGCGACCCCGCAGATCCGGAATCCTACAAGGTTCGCCGCGGCAAGGTTGGCGGCTATCGGGACTACATGGACCCTGCTGACGCTGAGATGGTACGCCGAAAAATGGTCGAGCAACTCGATCCGATGTATTACGGTCGCCTGGCGGATGCGACGTAAGATGACCATGGCGTGCCGGCAGGACCCGCGCCGCTGGACAGATGGATGGAACGCCACCATGGCGCCTACCGCTCCAGGAAAAGCCGAGCGCAACAACCTTCGCAAGCTGCTGGAGATCGCGCGGGACGAGGACCTAGGCCCCGGGGACGTGACCGGCGCGCTCCTGCCGCGCGGGGCCGCCGCCCGCGGGCGTTTCGTCGCGCGCCAGGAACTCGTCGTCGCGGGCGGGGCGCTGCTGGAGGAAATCGTCTCGGCGTACGATCCGGCGACGACGGTGGAGCCCAAGGCGCCCGAGGGCGCCCGCGTCGCCGGCGGCGAGGTCCTCGCCGAGTGCTCCGGACCGGCGCGGGCGATCCTCGCTGCGGAGCGCGTGGCGCTGAACTTTCTGCAGCGTCTGTCGGGCGTGGGAACGCTGACGCGGCGGTTCGTCGAGGCGGTGGCGGGCACGGAGGCGGTGATCAGCGACACGCGGAAGACCACGCCCGGCTGGCGGGCGCTGGAGAAGTACGCCGTCCGCTGCGGGGGCGGATGCAACCACCGCATGGGCCTCTACGACGCCGTGCTGATCAAGGACAACCACCTGGCGATGCTTGCGGCGGCCGATCCGCGGATGACGATCGCCGGGCTGGGCGACCGGCTGGTCGAGGCGCGGGTCCGACTGGGCTCGGGGGGGGTCATCGAGATCGAGGTCGACACGCTGGACCAGCTCGCCGAGGCGTTGACGCTTCCGGTGGACGTGGTCCTGCTGGACAACATGGACCCGCCCGAGCTGCGCCGCGCGGTGGCGACGCGCGACGAGGCCGGACGCCGCGATGAGGTCGCCCTGGAGGCGTCCGGCGGGGTGACGCTGGAGACGGTCCGCGCGGTCGCCGAGACCGGCGTCGACCGCATCGCCGTCGGCGCGCTGACCCACTCGGCGCCGGCCGCGGACATCGCCTTGGAGATGGAGCTGCAGTAGCGCCGCCGGGGTGGGCGACGCGAGCGCCGCTATGGTCCCGCGTGAGGCCATCCTGCTGACGCTGTACGACCGCGACGAGTACGTCGCGCCGGACGAGCTGGCAAGCGCCGCCGGCGTCGACCGCGCCGGGCTGGACGCGGCGCTGGACGAGTTGCGGCGCGGGGGGTGGAAGGCGGCGTGCGAGCCGGGGCGCGGGGTGCGGCTGGTTCGCCCGGTGCGTCCGGCGGCGGTCCTCGTCGAGCGGGAGCTGCACACCCGGCGCGTCGGTCGCGGCGTGCTGTGCTTCGACGCCGTGGACTCCACCAACGACGTTGCCGCCGCCGCCGCGCCGCAGGGCGATGCCGACGGGCTGTGCGTTCTCGCCGAGTTCCAGCGGCGCGGGCGCGGACGCATGGGTCGCTCGTGGGTCAGCCCGCACGGGGCGAACCTGCTGATGAGCGTGCTGTTGTGCGACCCGCTCCCGCCGCGCGAGGCGTTGACGGTGGCCGCGGGCCTGTCCGTGGCCGATGGCATCGAGCACGTCTGCGGTCTGCGGTGCGGGCTGAAGTGGCCCAACGACGTGGAGCTGGACGGGCGGAAGCTGGCCGGGGTGATCGTCGAGGCCCCCGCCGCCGGGGATTGCCTGGTGGTCGGTGCGGGGGTCAACGTTGGCGCGGCGCCGCCCGGCGAGGCCATCCACGGCGCGGCCGCCTGTCTCGCCGACGCCGTAGGTTATCCCGTCGAGCGCGTCGAGTTGGCGCGGGCGATCCTGCGGCGTCTGGACGCCTGGGTCGACGCCGCATGCCGGGGGCGGCTCGACGAGTTGCACGCCCGCTGGGTGGGGCGGTGCGAGATGGTCAACCGGCGGGTGGCCGTCCGTGCGGGGCGACGGCGTCACGTCGGGCGCGTCTTGGACGTCAGCCCGACCGAGGGGCTGGTCCTGGCGTGCGACAACGGGCGGCGCGTGCACATCCCGGCGGCCGGTGCTACGCTTGTCCCGTGACGCGGCGTTCCGCCGGGTCGCTCAGGGCGACGGGAAGGCAGGATGAGACCCGGCCTCGTCGATAGGTTGCTGGTCATCTGGCTGATCGCGGCGCTGTTGCTCTGGGCGGCGTGTGACCTCGTTCTGTGGGGATGGGCCGTGGGCACCTCCGCGCCGCCGGGGCTGATGGCGGCGGCGCTGTTTCTGGCGATCGCGGCGGTCGCGCCGCTGCCGTGGTACATCGCCCGGGCCTTGCAGCGGGTGCTGATCCTCGTCGGCTTGCTGGACGTCCGCGCGGTGGAGATCGCCGCCGACGGGCCCACGCGCCCGCGGGACATCCGCCGGGCCGGGCGGCTGCTCGGGACCGGGGCCATCTTCGCCGTCGCCTGCGCCGCGGCGAGCACGGTGCTGATCTGGCCCGGGCGCGCGGCGGCGCAATGGGTCGCCCAACGGACCGTCCTGGCGCCAGCGGCGGCGATGCTGGCCGACGGGGTGCTGGTCGCTGCCGGGCTGGTTCCGCTGGCGCTGGGTCTGTGCGTGGTCGTCGTGTTGTCGGCGGCGGTACGGGGCAGCGGCGGGCGCGACGCCCACGCCGGCGCATGGCGCGACGCGGTACTCGGCGCGGCGATCGGCGCGGGCGCCTTCGCGGTGCTGGTCCGCACCGGCGCGAAC
>JBMCUM010000062.1:0-9035 GCA_048622595.1 Planctomycetota bacterium
TCGCCAGGTCCATCCCCGTCGCGCCGGGCGTGTGCTCGCGCTGGGGGTTGGCGATGGGCGAGATGATGCCGATGGGCGTTCGCTCGTGGCGCTGGCGGAGGATCCGAACGAACCCGATGACCTGCGGCTCGAACGTCCGCGGCGAGTACGACCCGCCGTGCATGTTGATCCCCAGCTTCAGCGTGATCACGTCGGCGGGAAGGTCGCGAATCGTCATCGCCACCATCGTCTCCATGTGACACTGCCCGCCGAAGCCCATGGAAGTCAGGTTCAGCCCGCGCATCCGCGCCGCCGTCGCCGGCCAGGTCCGCGCCGGGCTGTGCGCCTGGCGACACTGCGTGATCGAGCTGCCGTAGGCGACCCACCGCGGGCGGGCGTCCGCCACCGGGGCGCACGTGGCGCCGTCGGCGACCGACAGTCCCATGAGCGTGACCGGCCCCCACAGCGGAAGCCAGACCTCCGCCGTGCCGGTTGCCTCGCCCAGGCCGGCGAAGACGACGTCGCTCTGTCCGGCCTCGAGGGCGACGGTGGCACGCAGCTCGCCGTCGACGACGAGGTCGAATCTCTGGGTGTCCTCGTCGGGCACGTCGGACCGGTCCACCCGCAGGCGCAGCGTCGGCGAGTCGGTCCGCATGCGGATGCGCACACCCGAGGGGTGCTCGGCGCGGGCCATGATCGTCCCGTCCGGCGGGAACAGCCGCCGCTGGGCGTGGGGCAGCCGCCAGGGCCGAACCCCCCCGTCGCGCATCTCCAGGGATACCGCCCCGTGAATGTACGCCGGGTCCAGCGGAATGTCGGTCACGTCCGGGCTCCTCCCGTCGTTGGCGCAGGATGCGGGATTCTACGGGCAAACGCCGCGCGGGACAAGCCGCGTGCGCGGCGGTCGGGATGTCTGGGGGTTTTGGTTGACACCCGACGGGCCCGGCCTATAATCGCCGCCGTTGCTGCGGCGTGCGGCCGGCCGGGCCGGTGCGCACCGCGCGGCGGAAATCATACCTCCCATAGGTCCCGGTTTGAAGGTTCACACACGACGAGCCATTTGCGATGTGGCCTTTATCCGTAGCGCGGGCGTCTCGCCCGCGCGTGGCGCGGGCATCCTGCCCTCGCTTGGGAACCTTTCGCGGGCAGGATGCCCGCGCTACGAACATCGCAAATGGCTCACGACGCCGCTCGTCCCGTGGGGGCGGGTAGGTCGAGATACAGACGCGGGAGAGACCATGCGGATCAGACGACGACTTCTGGCGGCGCTTCTGGCGCTGGGGGCAGTGGCGACGGGGTCCCTGCGGGCCCAGGACGGCGCGACGGACGCCGACGACGGCGTGCCCTCCATCGTGGACATCGAGGAGCGGAAGGCGGCCGACCCGGCCGAGATGTCCGTCGAGGAGCTGTGGCAGCAGGGGTTGTACTACATTCGGACGGCCAATGCGGACGCGGCGCGAAGCCACATCGAGGCGATCCTCAACCGCGACGTCGACCCGAAGACGGCGTACGCCCTGTCGCTGAGGCCTCCGGAGGCGATGACGCAGTTGACGCGGGGCTCGCACCTGCCCGGGCTGGACGAGCCCATCGCCAAGCTGCGGAAACTCATCGAGAAGGGCTACCGGGCACGCCGCGCCGACGCCGAGCGGATCAAGAACGCCATCAACATGCTCGACGGCGGGCTGGAGAGCTACAACCTCGGGCGCAGCCGCCTCATCGAAAGCGGCGAGTACGCCGTGCCCTACATGATTCAGAAGCTCCTGGCTGCGGACGTGTCCGACAAGATGCGGGCGCGGATCGTCAACGTGCTTCCGGCGATCGGGAAGGATGCGGTCCGCCCGCTGTCGGCCGCCCTGCAGACCGAGGACGAAGGGCTCCAGGAGGTTCTGGCCAACGCGCTGGGGCGGATCCAGTACCCGCACGCGGCGCCCCGCCTGGCGGAGCTGATGAACCGCGAGGGCGTGCTGGACAAGGCCGCGCAGACGGCGCGGAACGCGTTGCTGGCGTGCGCGGGCAAGAGCGCGCTGGGCAAGAGCACGGCGGAGTTGTACTACCGCTACGCCGAGAAATACTATGACCGGGCGGAGTCGCTGCGTCCGGACTCGCGCAGCGCCACGGGCAACGTGTGGCGGTGGCGCGAGGGGCTGGGGCTGGTGCACATCGCCGTTCCGCGTGCGATCTTCTGCGACATCTACGCCAAGCGGATGGCGCGGTTGGCGCTGGAGCACGACGAGACGTTCTACGCGGCGGTCCCGTTGTGGTTGTCGGCGGCGTTCAACGCCGAGGCGAACCTCCCGCCCGGCGAGGTCAACCCGCTGCAGCGCGCCGGTCAGCCCCCCGCCCGGTTCTACGCCCTGGCCAGCAGTCCGGAGTACCTCCAGCAGGTGGTCCAGCGCGCCCTGGAGGACCACAACACGCCGGTCGCCCTGTCGACGCTAAAGGCGCTGGTCCGCATCATCGGGGCCGACAGCATCGTCGACGCCCGCCCCATCGTCGCGGCGCTGACCTACCCGGACCGCGAGGTGCGGTTCTTCGCGGCGGTCTCGCTCGCCGAGGCCAACCCCGAACACCGGTTCGACGGCGCGCAGATGGTCCTGCCCATCCTCGCCGGCGCCCTGCGCCAACCGGGCAAGCAGATCGTCCTGCTGATCTGCGCCGATCTCGAACAACGCAACCTGCTCAAGGGACACCTGCGACAGAAGGGCTACAAGGTCATCGAGGCCGCCGAGGCCGACAAGGCCATGGCAGCGGCGCAGGAATACGGCGGCGCCGACGCGGCCGTGATCGGCGCCCGTCCGTCGGCCGAGCAGGTGGTCAAGCTCCTGCGGAGCGACGCGCGTTACGTGCGGCTACCGATGGTGGTGGCCCACGACGTCCCGTCGGCTCGCAAGCTCGCCGAGGATGACCCGACCGTTTCGGTGGTGCCCGACGAGCCCGAGCCCGACCGACTCACCACGAGCATCGCCCAGACGATCCGCGCCAGCGTGGGCAGGCCGCTGAGCCCCGACGAGGCCGCCCGGTGGGCCGTCGCCGCCGCCGAGGCGATCGAGCGCCTCGGACGAAGGGGAAGCGGCGTGTACGACCTGTCGCTGATTCTCCCGGCGTTGCGGCAGGCGCTGGGCGGCGGGCCCGCGGAGGTCCGTCAGGCCGCCGCTCGGGCGCTGGGCGCCATCGACGCGGCGCCGGCCCAGCAGGCGGTTGCCCGGACGGGTAACGACACCGACGCCCCGGACCCGGTCCGCCTGAGCGCCTACCGCGCGTTGAGCGAGTCGCTGCGGATGTACGGAAACGCCCTGACCGAGGGGCTGATCGACGGCGTCCGCAGCGTCGCCCAAAACGCCGACGAGTCCCAGCCCATGCGCCAGGCCGCCGCCGAGGCCTTCGGGGCCATGGGTCTCGAAAGCGAGGATATCGTCCCCTTCATCCGCGCCACCCACGCGACGGACTGACCGGCCGGGGCGGGCCGCGGTTGCGCCGGCCGGGGCGAGCGGAGAAACCCTCCCGCTTCCGCGCCGGGCGCTGCGCCGATGCACCATGGAGCGGCAACCCGTACGATACGGCGTCATCAGCGCCGGCCGCATGGCCGGGTTCACGATGCTCAAGCTGATGCGCGGTCATCCGGCGGCGCGGGCGGAGGCGTGGTACGAGTTGGACCCGGCCCGGCCCGACACGGCCGAGCGGATCGACCGTCTGGCCGGAAGCGGCATCGCCCGCTGCGACAGCTTCGCGGCGCTGCTGGGGCGCGACGACGTGGACGTCATCCTCAACGTCACGCCGCATTTCGCCCACGCCGGGCTGTCCATCGCCGCCCTCGATGCAGGTCGCCCCGTCGTCTGCGAAAAACCCCCCGCCGTTGCCCGTCGCGACGCCCGGGACATGCTCGCGGCCGCCGAACGCACCGACCTGCCCCTGCTGATCCACTTCCAGCACCTTCTGCGTCCGGCGGCGCGGTGGCTCAATCGGCAACTGGTCGCCGGTGCCGTCGGGCGCATCCGGCGGGTGTCCTGCCTGTCCCAGTGGTTCCGACAAGCGGACTACTACCGCCGCACCGACTGGGCCGGACGCCGCCGCTGGCGAGGCCGCCTCGTCCGCGACGGCGCCCTGAATAACCAGACCGTCCACTACCTCAACCAGATGCTAGCCTTCGCCGCCCCCACCGGCGAGGCGCACGTGGCGCGTCCGGCGAGCATGCGGGCGGCGCTGTACCGCTTCCACCAACCGGACGTGCTGGAGATGGAGGACACCGCCGTCGTCGCCGGGACGCTCGCCGGCGCCGCGGGCACGAAGTTCCTCTTCGCCGGGACCACCGTCGCCGCCGGACGCCAGGGACCGACCCGCGCCGCCGAGTACGCCGGGCTCGACGCGGCGCACCGCATCGTCATCGAGGGCGATCGCGGAACCGCCACGTGGTCCGGTGAGGCCGAAATCCGCCTTCGCGACGGGCGCGTGCTCCGGCGGGAAGACTCGCGGGAGGCGCCCTGGCCTTTCTACGACCACATTCGCAACGTCCTGGACGGCGCCGAGCAACCCGTCACGCCCATAGCGGAATCCGCCAAGGTGGTGGACTTCATCTGTGACGCTTACGACACGGCCGGTGACATCCGTCAGCGTTCCTGGGACGACGTCGCCGAGGTCGCCCCCGTGCTGCGGCGCTGCGCCGAGGAGTTCGCCCTGCCGGAAGATCTGTCCGATCCGCCCGACTGGGCGTAACCGCCCCGGAGCAGCCGCCGCTGGCATTTGCAGGGCTTCGTGCTACTTTAGACGCGGCCCGCCGGCCCGCCCCGTGGAATCCCGCGCGAGGGGTTGAGGCGCTTCGGGCCGGCAACGGAAGTGGCGGAGATCGGCATGACCCAAACGGCGGACTTGCGCAAAGGTCTCGGCGTCCGGCACGTGTTCGCAATCGCCTCCGGCGCCATGATCAGCTCGGGACTGTTTATCCTGCCCGGGATGGCGCATGCCATGGCCGGACCGGGCGTGATCTGGTCGTACGTGCTCGCCGGGTTCCTTGCCTCCGCCGGGGCATTGAGCATCGCCGAGCTGACGACGGCCATGCCCAAGGCGGGCGGCGACTATTTCTTCATCACGCGCGGCTTCGGGCCGGGGGTCGGAACCGTCGCCGGCATCCTGAGTTGGTTCTCCCTTTCGCTGAAAAGCGCGTTCGCGATCGTGGGGATGACGACGTTTGCGGCGTTGATTGTGGACCTGCACGGGTTGCTGCCGGGCGGGGCCCTCGTGGGCGTATTCGTGACGGTGAACCTGCTGGGGGTCCGCGAGGCGGCCCGCGTGCAGGTCGCGCTGGTGGCGGGACTTTTCGCACTGCTGGCGATGTACGTGCTCGTCGGCGTAGGCCAGACCGAATCGTCGCTGCTGATCCCGTTTGCCCCCTACGGCATGCTGCCGATCTTCACGACGGCGGGGTTTGTCTTCGTTTCCTACGGGGGCCTGCTCAAAGTCGCCGGCATCGCCGAGGAGGTGCACAAGCCCGGGCGAAACATCCCGCTGGGGTTGATGCTCTCGCTGGTGCTGGTCACGCTGACCTATACGCTGGTGGTCGTTGTCACCAGCGGCGTGCTGCCACCGGAAGAGCTGGACCATTCCCGCACGCCGATCTCCGACGGCGGCCGCGCCATCCTCGGGTCGTTCGGCTACGTTGCCATGAGTGTCGGGGCCATCCTGGCGTTCATCTCGACGGCCAACGCGGGCATCATGTCCGCCTCCCGCTACCTGCTGGCGCTGAGCCGCGACCGCCTGCTCCCGAAGCCCCTGTCGGTGGTCAACCGCCGCTTCCGGACACCCCACGCGGCCGTGCTCGCGACCGGCGCGGTGATCTTCATGAGTCTGTTTCTCCCGCTCGACGTGCTGGTCGAGGCCGCCTCAACGGTCCTGATCCTCACCAACATTCTGTCGTGTCTTTCGGTGATCCTGTTGCGGGAAAGCGGGCTTCAGAACTACCGCCCCGCCTTTCGCGCCCCCTTGTATCCGTGGGTACAGATCATCGGCGTCGGGGGGCTGGGGCTGGTCCTCTTCCAGATGGGGATCGAGGCCTACTTCATCAGCGCCGGGCTGGTGCTGGCGGGGTTCTTGACGTTCTGGTTTTACGGGCGAACTCGCGTCCGGGCGGAGTCCGCCCTGCTCCACCTCCTGGGGCGTCTGACGGACCGCGAGCTGGCTACCGGCTCGCTGGAGAGCGAACTCAAGCAGATCGTCCGCGAACGCGACGAGGTCACGGTGGACCGGTTCGATCGCCTCATCGAGCAGGCCCCCGTTCTGGATCTCGAAGGGCCCATCCCGTCCGACGAGTTCTTCCGTCTCGCGGCCGAACAGCTCGCCCCGCGGGTGAACCTCGATGCGGACGAGCTCGCCGCCAAGCTCCAACAGCGCGAGCGGGAAAGCAGCACGCTGCTCGGCCCGTCCCTGGCGGTGCCCCACATCGTGACCCCCGGCGAGGGATGTTTTGAAATCCTGCTCGCCCGCTCCAAAAAAGGGATCGCCTTCTCAGACGAAGCCCCGGAAGTCAAAGCCGTCTTCATCCTGGTCGGAACGAGCGACCAGCGGAACTTCCACCTGCGCGCCCTGGCGGCCATTGCACAGATCGTCCAGCAACCGGACTTCGAGCGCCGCTGGCAGGCGGCAACCAGCGAGCAGGGGCTGCGCGACGTCGCCCTGCTCGCCGAGCGCGGACGCGAGGGAGCCGCCGCGTCCTGAGCGCCGTTTCCGGACGACCTCACAGCGACTCGCGGGGCTTTTTGTCGCCGCGTAACAAAAGGGCGGAACGCGCACCGCCGGAAACGGTCTGACCGAAGTCGAACCCCGCCCTCCTTTTGCGCGCGTCGGCATTTTCGTTTTGACTTGCGCGCGGTTCGCGCGTAGACTCCGTGTCGCTGCACAGGAGGTGCGGCACACGGACGTGCAATTCATCGCCAGGGACGGCGACACGGCCCGCGACGTGCCGGACCGCGGCGCGCCGGGCCGAAACGTTTTTCACGCAGGGTCGAGGTCCGTCGCGTTGGGCATGCGCGGCCGACCCGTCGGCGCAGGACGCGGCGCGCCGACGTCGGAATTCGCGAAAGGCAGCGCCCATGGGGAAGGTCGAGCACACGCTCTGGCAGAAGATCATCCAGCAGGTCATCGCCTCCGGCGGGAACATCATCCGACCCTGGTTCACCGAACTCGAGCCGATCGCCCTGGAACACGGGCTGCTGGAGATCGCCGCGCCAGGCCCCGGAGAGCTGCAATACTGTCGCGAGCACGCCACCGACCTGTTCACCCGCGCCGCACAGGCCGCTACCGGACGCCTCGTCGGCGTCTGCTTCCTCAGCCGCGCCGAGGCGCAGCCGGACGTGGACGACACCGGCGCCGACGACGAGGCGACCGACGAGATCCGCCTCGACGAGGACTACACGTTCGATTCATTCGTCACCGGCCCGTGCAACCGCCTGGCGCACGCTGCCTGCCTGGCCGTCAGCGAGTCGGCGGGCAAGACGTACAATCCCCTGTTCATTCACGGAAGCGTCGGGCTGGGCAAGACGCACCTGCTGCAGGCGACCGCCCGGCAGATCACGGCCAAGCGCGGCGACGTGCTGATCGTGTTCCTCTCCTGCGAGCGGTTCGTCAACCAGTTCATCCAGTCGGTCGAGCGTGGCGAGCTGCACGACTTCCGTTACCGCTACCGCCACGCCGACGTGCTCGTCATCGACGACGTCCAGTTCCTCTCCGACCACGAGCAGACCCAGGAGGAGTTCTTTCACACCTTCAACACCCTTTACCAGACCCAGAAGCAGATCATCCTGTCCTCCGACCGGTCGCCGGGGGATATCCCCGGGCTGGAGGAACGCCTCGTCAGCAGGTTCAACTGGGGACTCGTCGCCCAGATCGGCAGGCCCTGCTACGAGACCCGCGTGGCCATCGTGCACAAAAAGGCGCGCCTGCGGGGCATTCGGCTTCCGGACGACGTGGCCTGCTTCATCGCCGCGACCATCGACTCCAACACGCGCGAGCTGGAGGGCGCCATCGCCAAGGTCGCCATGCTCGCCCAGGTCTCCGAGCGCGACGTGGACCTTCCTCTGGCCGAGGAGGCCCTCGGCGCCGCGCCCGACCCGTCCCGCCAGAACGTCAGCATCGAGGACATCCTCCGCGTGGTGACCCACCACTACCGCGTCCGCCTGGCCGATCTGCAATCGAAGAAGCGCAGCCGGTCCATCGCCCTGCCGCGACAGGTCTGCATGTACCTCGCCCGCTCGCTGACGCGCCACAGTCTCGAGGAAATCGGCGGATACTTCGGCGGACGCGACCATACCACCGTCCTGCATGCCAAACGCAGCATCGAGGCCGCCTGCAGGAAGGATCCCCAGTTCCAGGCCGCCATCGACCACCTCGCCCAGCAGGTCCAGTCCGCCTGATCCCCGCACGTGCCGCCGCACCCGTCGCTGCCAACAGGCCGCTGTGGATAACCTTTCGCGCCTGTGTCGGCTGCGGACAGGTTGCCCGACCGGGCGCGACATCCCCCGAGCCCGTCATGGCCTGACCGGTCACGAACACCCGTGCCGCCGACAGGGCAACCCCGGCGCTTTCAACAGCTTATCCCCGAGCGATATCCGGGCTTGCCCGCCGTATAAGCCTCCGAAAAAACGCCACTTGCAGTTTCACCCCTCCCGTAACGCACATCCCCAACAACCTCTATCTATACGGTGAAGAGGAGTTCCTTTTCTAACAACATATCAATAACGGCATGGGCGAACCTACCCTCGAGCATACCGCAATCGTGCAAGGTGGTAGAACGCCCTCCCCTGGGCAATATACTTCCGCTCGAAGTTCGTCCCGACCTGCTCGCCGGTCGCGTCGGCCATCCGGGGAAAACGGATCCGGGCGAAACACGGCGCGTCCGTCAGCACGCGCCGAATGTGCTCGAAGTACCCGAGGTGGTCCGTGACGACCAGCAGCTCCCCGCCCGGGCTCAGCACGCGGCGCAGCAGGTCCACGAACGGCGGCTGGATGAGGCGACGCCGGTGATGCCGCCGCTTCGGCCAGGGGTCGGGAAAGTAGATGTGCACGCGGAT
>JBMCUM010000063.1:0-9008 GCA_048622595.1 Planctomycetota bacterium
GTCTTAGCCGAGCTCCTCGACGCCGGCGCGAGCGGCGTGGCGCCGATGGCGCGACTGGGCCTGCTGGCCACCAGGGACACCGCCCAGCTCGCCCCGCTGCGTGACCTCGTCACCTCCGGCGACGCGCCGGGCGACATGCTCGCGACCCTGCTGGCGCAGATTCGCAGGGACGAGATCGCCGCGGCCGCTCCGCTGGCGCGCGCCCTGGTGCGGTCCGACCGCGACCCGGCGCTGCGCGCCATGGCGTGGGACGCCCTGGCCGCGGTCACCGACGCCCGCGACGCGCTGGTCGAGGCCATCGCAAAGTCCGGAAGCATCCGTCAGAAGCTCAACCTCCTGCGGATACTCGCCGACTGCGACGACCCCGCCGGGCACCTGCGGACGCTCGCGGACGGCGCGGGCGTCGCCGCGGCCGCGGCCCGACTGGAAGCGGCGCGGACCTCCGGCGGCGACGTCGGCGCCGCGGCGCTGGCGGCGGTCAAGGTGCACCACGCCATGCTCACCGAGTACGTCCTGCTCCGCGCGGGCGAGGACGCCGAGACCCCCGAACCAGGCGCCCGCGGCCGCGCCTACGCCGACGCGCTGGTGCACGTGGTTCGCGCCGCCCCGGCCGAGGCGCGGCGGATGGTGCGGGACCACCGCCTGGCGGCGCGAGCGGCCGCGCTGATCGTGGACCTCGGCGACGGCGACGGGCTGCGGGCGCTGCGCGGGATCCTCGATGGGCGTCACACGGCACTGCAGCGCGCGGTCGCCGCCGGGCTCCTCCGCAGCGAAAGCGAGGCATCGTGCGCCCTGGCGCGGCGCATCGCGGACAGCCCGTACCGCGAGCTGGCCGCCGACGCGGCGCTGGTGCTGGGTCGGCACGGAAAGCCCGACGCCGTGGAGGGACTGGTGCGCATCCTCACCCATCCGGCCCGTCACGCCCGCCCCATCCGCGTCCTGGCGAGCTGGTACCTGCTCAAGGCCACGGGGCGCAGCGAAACCGCCGTCCAAAAGCTCGCCGACGAGCTGAAGTAGGCGCGATCCCGCCCGTAGGCGCGGATGTCCCGATCCCGCCCGTAGGGGCGGATGTCCCGATCCCGCTCGTAGGGGCGGATGTCCCGATCCCGCCCGCATGGGCGGATTTCCCGTCGCATCGCCCGGCGGAAGGTGTAAAATGTTTGCCGCGGCAAACTTTGACCGTCTGAGCATGCAACGATCGCCGACATGGCCGGACGCGGACAATCCGACCCACCCGTGCTGCCGCTCAGCGACGTGCTGACCGGTCAGGAAGTCGTCCTGGCCGAGATCACCGGCGGGCGCGGGTTCCGCCACCGCCTGACGGAGATGGGGCTGACGCCGGGCATTCGCCTGGAGGTCGTCAACCGCGGCCGGCCGGGACCGATGATCATCTCGGTCAAGGGCACGCGCCTGATGCTGGGACGCGGCGCGGCGCACCGGGTGCTGGTCTGCCCGCCGTCCGCCGAGCGCCCGCGCAACGAGGAGGTGTAGACGAGCATGTGGTGGCAGTGGATCATCGTGGGACTGATCGTCGCGGCGGCCGTCGGGGGACTGGGCTGGTCGCTGTATCGCACCCTCCGCGGACGGGGCTGCACCTGCGGGCGCGGCGGCGAATGCCCGCTGCGCGACGCTTGTGACGAATCTCGATGAGACATCGCGCACGCCGGGGCGCGCCCCAGCGGGTCGTACAACAGCCCGGCGATAACTGCGGTACAACAGCCCACGGTACAGCAGCCCAGCCATGGCCATGGCTGTGCTGTAAGACATGGCCGGGCTGTAAGCCGGAGGATAGCGCAAGCAACGTCGCGGAGTCGGCGCGGGGTCTGCTCGCGCAATCCGCACTGCCGGGCGAGTCAACCCAATGACGCCGCCAGCAGCGCGGTGGCGAGGGCGAAGTAGATCAGTATCCCCGACACGTCCATCAGCGAGGCGATGAACGGGCCCGACGTGACGGCCGGGTCCAGCCCGAGCTTCTTGAACGCGAACGGAAGCAGCACCCCGACGATGTTCGCCAGCGTCACCGCCGCGGCGATCGCCAGGGCGACCGAGACGGCGACGCCGGACAGGTCCCCGGTTTCCGCGCCGGCCAGCGGGGCGAACAGATAGGCCGCCACATACCCCAGCGCGCCCAGCCCCGCGCCCATCGTCAGCCCGCGCAGCAGCTCGCGCGACACGATCCGCCCCCAGTCGCGCACGTCCATCTCCTGCAGCGCCAGTCCGCGGATCATCAGACCGGCCATCTGCGCCCCGGCGTTGCCCGCCGGGGAGTTGATCAGCGGGACGAACACCACCAGCACGGCGAACAGGGGCAGCGCGTGAAAGCTCGTCAGCGCCACCGTGGTGAGCATCTGCGCCAGCAGCAGCATCCCCAACCAGGGCATCCGCTTGAGGATCATCCCGAAAAACCCCGTGGCGAAGTACCCGTACTCCAGGGGCTCCATCGCCGTCATCTTCTGGAAGTCCTCGGTGGATTCCGCCTCGGCGACGTCCATGACGTCGTCGAACGTCACGATGCCCACCAGCACGCCCGCGCGGTCCACCACGGGCAGGGCGACGGCGTCGTATTTTTTAAACAGTTCGACGGCCACCTCCTGGTCGTCCGTGGCGCTGAGCGCCGCGAAGCTCCCGTCCATCAGGTCGCTGACGCGCTGGTCCGGTGAGGCCAGGACGATCTGCTCAAGGGGCAGCTCGTCCAGCAGCTTCCCGCGGGCGTCGACGACGTAGGTGACGTTGAGCGTCTCCTTGCTCGGGGCGACCTGGCGGATGTGCGAGAGGATCTGCTCGACGGTCCAGTCGGGGCGGACGGCGGCGTACTCCGGCGTCATGAGCCGCCCGATGCTCTCCGGCGGATATGCCAGCAGGCTCTGCGCGGTCCGCAGGTCCTCCCCGCGGAGATGGCTGAGCAGGCGCTGGGCCACCTCCCCGGGCAACTCCTCCAGCAGCTCGGTGCGGTCGTCCGGGGCCATGTCCCGAACCAGCGCCGCGGCCCGCTCGCTGGACAGCTCGCCGATCAACTCCTCCTGGCGGTCCAGCTCCAGGCGCCAGAACACGTCCGTCGCCAAGTCGTGCGGAAGCAGGCGGAAGGTCATCGTCAGCGCGTCGCCGGACTGCTTGCCGATCAGGTCGGCCACGTCCGCCGGGTCCATGTCGCGCAGCACCGCCTTGAGCCCGGCGAAGTCGCGGGCGGCCATCATTGCGTCAATAGTGGGCTGGAGGGGATGCTCGGCCATGAGGGTCGCCGGTCAACTCGGTCACGCACGCGTCAGGCGGCGGTATTGTCGCGCGGCCGGGGGACGCAAGTCAACGCCCCGGCGCGGCGAACGTCTGTTGAAACCGGTGATGCGGGGGCATAGCATTATAGTGGACGGGAACACGCAAGGAACCCCGCCCCAGGGAGATGCCAGCCGATGCCATTGACCGAACACGAACCGAGAGCCCAACTGCCGGGCGAAGTCGTCGAGCAGCGCCGGGCGCTGGAGAGCTTGATCGAGGAGCTCGAGGCCGTCGCGTGGTACAACGAGCGTGCCGCCGCCAGCGACAAGCCCGACCTGTCGGCCATCCTCACCCACAACCGCGACGAGGAGATCGAGCACGCCATGATGGCGCTGGAGTGGCTACGCCGCATGATGCCGGAGTTCGACGAGCGGATGCGGACGTACCTGTTCAGCTCCGGGGACATCACCGCCCTGGAGGAACAGGCCGAGGACGGCGACGGCGGCTCGCAGGGCGAGTCGCAGCAGGGCAGCGCGTCGGCGGGCAGCTTGAACATCGGATCCATGCGCACGGGAGCATAACCATGCCGAGCATACTGAAACGCGAATTCGCGCCGATCAGCGACGAGGCCTGGAGCGAACTGGACGCCCAGGCCGCCCGCACCCTCCGCAGCGTGCTGACCGCCCGCAAGGTGGTGGACTTCTCGGGCCCGCACGGGTGGGAGTTCGCCGCAGCCAATTCCGGGCGGGTCAAGCTCTCCACGAGCAAGTCCGGACCCGTGGGCTGGGGCGTGCGCGAGGTCCAGCCGGTCGTCGAGACGCGGCTTGCGGTGACGCTTGAGCAGATGGAGCTGGACAACATCGCCCGCGGCGCCTCCGACGCGGACATCGACGCGCTCGAGCAGGCCGCCGCCGAGGCCGCCCGCTTCGAGGACGACGCCGTGTTCAACGGCTTCGAGCGGGGCAACGTCACGGGCATCATCAAGGCCTCGACGCATAAGGCGATGACGCTTCCGACCGGCGCCGAGGACTACCCCGAGCTCGTCGCCGACGCGGTCAAGACCCTGTCGCTGGCGGGCATCGAGGGGCCCTACGTCCTGGTGCTCGGCGCCGACGCCTACTACGCCCTGGTCGGCTCGGCCGGGCGCGGCTACCCGCCCGTCAAGGCGGTCGGGAACGTCCTCGGCGGCGATGTGCTGATGACCCCCGTCGTCGACGGCGGCGTGGTCGTCTCCACGCGCGGCGGGGACTACGAGCTCGCCGTCGGAAAGGACTTCTCGCTCGGGTACGCCGGGCACGACAGCGACACGGTCGAGCTGTTCATCACCGAGTCGTTCACGTTCCGCGTGCTCGAGCCCGCAGCCGCGGTCGTGCTGAAGAAAAAGCAGGGCAAGTAGCCCCCGGACGCGACGAACGCACCGCAGCAAGCCGCGGCGCCTCCGCCCGGATGCGCCGCGGTTCGTTTTCCGCGCGGGGCGAACACGCCTGCCGCGGGCGCCGCGCCGCGGTCGCGACCGACAACGGACGACCTGCAGGTGCGCTCACGGCACGACCGGCCAGTCATCGTTGTCCTCGTCCTCCTCGTCGTCGACCTTCCACTTCTCCGACTCGTTCATGTCGTCGATCTCGCGCTCCATGAACTGCATCATCTTCTCCTGCATCGGCGCGAGCTTCCGGTAGTAGTTGAGCATCGCCTGGTATCCGGAGACGAGCTGGTTCGTCTTGAGCAGCTGCCATTTCATCAGGCACTCCGGCTCGACGATGCTGCTGAACGGGTCGCAGGTGAACGACACGTGCCCGCTCTCGTCGCGATGGAAATACTGACAGTTTTCGCAGTGGATCATCTTGCGTCTCCCGAGGCCCCGCGGTCGCGTTCATTGTATCGGATGCGCCGCAGCCCGCCAACGCGATCCCGCTTGCCCGGCGCCGCCGCAGCGTGTACAAGTGCACGCCCGCGACCCGTCGGCGCGACGCGGAGCACAACGAACATAACACCCCGACAGCGCTACATCGAGACGTTGACCTTCGGCGCCCCCGATCGCATCCCCCTGACGCCGGGCGGCCCGCGGGAATCCACCCTCGCCCGCTGGCGCCGCGAGGGCCTGCCCGCCGAGGGCCACTGGTTCGACCACCTGTGCGAGGTGCTGGGCATCGAGCGTCCGCAGACCCGGCGGCCGGTGCATCTCGGGGCGAGCTTCCGCATGATCCCGCAGTTCGAGGAGAAGGTGCTCGAGCGGAAGGACGACGGGCACCAGATCGTCCAGGACTGGAAGGGCAACATCTGCGAGATCTCCGGGGAGTTCGACGTCAGCTATCTCAGGCAGGCGAAGGACTTCTGCACGCGACGGTGGATCAAGTGCCCCGTCGAGACCCGCGACGACTGGGCCCGCATGAAGCAGCGCTACGACATCGACACCCCCGGACGCTTCTGCGACGACTTCGACGACCGATCCCGCCGGGCCGCACGCCGCGACTACGTCCTCAGCGTCGCATTCGCCGGGCCCTTCTGGCAGCTCCGCGAATGGTGCGGCTTCGAGGGGCTGTGCACCATGATGATCGACGAGCCGGACCTGGTGGCCGACATGGCCGCGTTCTGGACGGACTTCGTCGACCGGATGCTGGAGCGGATTTTCGCGCGGGTGGTCCCGGACCGGGTGTTCATCAACGAGGACATGGCCTACAAGCACAAGGCGATGATCTCGCCGGCGATGACGCGCGCGTTCTGCAAGCCGAGCTGGGACCGCTGGACCGCCCGGGCGCGTCGCGCGGGCTGTCCCATCGTCGACGTCGACAGCGACGGGTACGTCGGCGAGCTGATCCCGCTCTGGATCGAATCGGGCGTCAACGTCTGCGACCCGATCGAGGTGGCCGCGGGCAACGACATCCGCGACTTCCGCAGGCGGTACGGGCGTGCGATGGGCTACCGTCAGGGCGTGGACAAGCGCGCCATCGCCGCCGGGGGGCGGACCATCCGCGACGAGCTGCGGCGGATCGAGCCGGTCGTCCGCAACGGGGGCTTCATCCCCGGATGCGACCACGGCGTTCCGAGCGACATTTCCTGGCCGGCGTTCGTGGACTACGCCGGTCTGCTGGCGCGGATGACGGGCTGGTTGTGATCGCCGCGCTTCCGCGCGTCGCCCGCGTCGGGTATAATGCCCCGCGCGGGGGCTGGAAAGCGACGCGGGCGTCATGGCAGTGAATATCCTGTGCGTGGGGGACGTGGTCGGACCGGCCGGTCGGGGCGTGCTGGCCGACCACCTGGAATCCCTGGTCACCGACCGGCACGTCGAGCTGGTGGTCTGCAACGCCGAGAACGCCGCCGGGGGAAGCGGGCTGACCCCGCAGATGTTCGAGAAGCTCCTGCACTACGGGGTGGACGTGGTGACCATGGGCGACCACGTGTACCGCAAGCAGGAGATCATCCCCGTGCTGCGCGATTCGAAGCGGATCGTCCGCCCGGCGAACCTGCTTCCCGCCGCCGTGGGGCGGCGCTGGACCGTCGTGGAGACCAAGTCCGCCCATCACCGCGTCGCCGTGACCGTCGTGCTCGGGCAGATGTTCATGAAGCAGAACGACTCGCCGTTCACCACCGTCGACGAGGTGCTGGGCGAGATGCCCCCGGACGTGCCCATGCGCGTCGTCGACGTCCACGCGGAGGCCAGCAGCGAGAAGATCGCCATGGGCTGGCATCTCGACGGACGCGCCAGCGTCGTGTTCGGGACGCACACGCACATCCCGACGGCCGACGCGCGCGTTTTGACGCGCGGCACGGCGTACATCTCGGACGTGGGGATGACCGGACCGTACGACGGGGTGCTGGGGCGCAAGAAGGAGCGGGTGCTCCAGTACATGACCACGTCCATGCCCGCGCGGTTCGACGTCGCCAAGGGCGACCCGCGCCTGTGCGGCGTGCTGGCGGCGGTGAACCCCAACACCGGCCTGGCCGAGTCCGTCGAACGCATCGAGATCCGCGGGCGGACCGACGAGGGCTGACGCCGACCGCGACCAGGCGGGGGGTTGCGGATGCCCCGGGCGCGGCGCAGGGCGACCACCGGCCACCGGTTGCCGCGCATTTGCGAGCCATTTGCGCCTTGCCTTCGACGCCGCGGCGCGGATGATGGCGCGTGCGGCGGTCGGGCGTCGCCGCCGCGGACGATCCCAAGGGAGACCTGTCATGAACGCGATGCGTCTTTTCGCCCCGGCCGTCCTGGCGATCGCCCTGGTCGGCTGCGGGCAGAAGGTCGAGCTGTCGTCCGTGCCCGCCCCGGGCAGCTACGTGGTCGTCACCGAGACGCAGATGAGCCAGAAGTTTCACGGCGGTCCGGCCGACGGGAAGTCCATGGACACGCAGATGACCATGCACATGCGCCTCGACGTGGGCGAGGCGGACGCCTCCGGGCGGCGGGACATGACCGTCACCTTCGAGCGCATCCGCCAGCAACTGGTTGTCGAGGGGCGGACGACGGCCTACGACAGCGCCAAGCCCGACGAGGGCGACGAGCAGCTCGCCCGCGTGCTGGGGGCGCTTGCCGGCGCGTCGCTGCGCATGACCGTCGATGCCGACGGAAAGCTCGTCGACGCCGAGGGGCTCGACGCGCTGTGGGACCGCCTGGCCGAGAAGCACACCCGGCTCAGCGGCGTCATCGGCCAGATGAAGGCGCAGCTCGGCGACGAGGCCATCGGCCAGATGGTCGTCCGTCAGAACCGCATGATGCCCGACGAGCCGGTCGGCACCGGGGACACGTGGACGGGGACGATGACGCTGAAGCTGCCCATGATCGGCGAGCAGAACTACCGCTACCGCGGGCGCGTCACCGACATCGACCACAAGGCCGGACGAGCGCTGGCGACCATCGCCTTCGAAGGCGTGATATCCTCCAACGAGGACGGCGCGGTCGCGCTGCCGGGCGCGCCGACAAGGGTGGAGCTGCTCGGGATGGAGATGACCCAGAGCGGAACCATGCTGTACGACGCGCAGGTCGACATGGCCACGGCGGTTGACATGACCCAGAAGGGGACGGTGCGGATGCGGATCACGCTGCCGGACGGCGAGCCGGTGGAGATGACCGTCGAGCAGGAAGCGAGCACGAAGATGACCGCCCACCGCGCCGTCGAACCGTAGGCGCCGCGGCGGGGGCGAGCCGCCGCAATCGCAGCACCGACGAGACGAAGGGGCCACTCATGAACGATCGGGCGAACAACGAGCCGCCGCAGCCGCCGCGCCAAACCGACTCGCAGACCGACACGTCACCCGCACACGCCCCGCCCCCGGTCGGCGCCGCCCCGCCGCAGGTCCGCCCGCGACGAAAGCAGCCCGCCGGCAACACCAGCGGGGCGCCGGCGAAGCTGGCGCTGATCTTCGGGCTGGCCGGCATCACGCCGTTCGTGGGCATCGGCTTCGCCATCGCGGCCGTGGCGCTGGCGGTCTACACGCTCGTCAAGGACCGCCCTGGGCGCGGGCACACCATCGGCGGCATCGTCGCCGGCGTGCTGCTGGCGCCGCTGTCCACCTTCGGCGGGCTGTAACCTCCTCGACAGTGACCGGTGGAATCCACAGATAGGGGCGTGGCGTGCGGCGTGCGGGGTAAACCTCATGTCCATCGGGAGTGGCCTGGCGATGTACCGGGCCCAGTACCAGGACGACTATCCCTGGATCGCCGACGCCGACCGCGACTGGACGGCCAGCGACATGACCCCCGGCGGGGCGAGCGAGGCCAACTTCTACGAGCTCGACAGGAACATGCTGGCGAACCTCAACCTGCTGGTCAAGGAGGGCACGCTCGCCTACGACCAGTT
>JBMCUM010000064.1:0-8992 GCA_048622595.1 Planctomycetota bacterium
GGTCGTAGTCGGTGCGGTTGGCGACGCCCTCCAGCTCGCTGACGCCGAAGGGGAAGGCGTACTCCACGTCCGCGCACGCGCGGGCGTAGTGGGCCAGCTCGTCCGGCTCGTGGTCGCGCAGGCGCAGCTTGTCGCTGGTCAGCCCGTGATCGACGTACCACTTGTAGCGCAGGTCGCGCCAGTAGGCGTACCACTCGTCGGCCTCGTCGGGCCTGCAGAAGAACTCGATCTCCATCTGCTCGAACTCGCGCGACCGGAAGGTGTAGTTGCGCGGGTTGATCTCGTTGCGGAAGGCCTTGCCGAGCTGGGCGATTCCGAACGGCAGCTTGAGTCGCTGCGTGTCCAACACGTTTTTAAAATTGCAGAAAATCCCCTGCGCCGTCTCCGGGCGAAGGTACGCCTTGGCCGATGAGTCCTCCATCGCCCCGATATATGTGGGGAACATCATGTTGAACTTGCGGGCCTCCGTAAGCTCGCCGCCACAGTTGGGGCACAGGGCGATTTCTTTTCCAACGGTTACGTTTTCAGTCTTGTCTGCTCGATAAATGAGCCAAGCGATTTGTTTTTCGTTTTTCTTTAATTCCCGGCGTTTTTGGCTATTCGCTTGCGATATGGCAGCTTCTTTCGCCTCTTCTTCTGAATCCGCCTCAACGCCTACTCTCAACAGTTGCCCAAGGCCGATATGGGGCTGGCCGTTCGGCGCTGTTAGATTAAGGCGATTAGCCGCGACGGTGTAGACCTTGTCAGCCCTGAACCGCGACCTGCATTGCTTGCAGTCGGCACGGGGATCGTTGAAACTACCAACGTGCCCGGAGGCCTCCCAGACTTTGGGGTTCATGATGATGGCCGCGTCGAGCCCGACGATGTCGTCGCGCCGGCGGACGGTGTCTTCCCACCAGGCCTGCTTGATGTTGCGCTTCAGCTCGACGCCGAGGGGCCCGTAGTCCCAGAAGCCGTTGATCCCGCCGTAGATCTCCGACGACTGCCAGATGAAGCCCCGGCGCTTGCACAGGGCGACGATCTTTTCCATCAGATTGTCCGCTTGCTCGGCCATGGCTCTCCGCTCGCTGAGGATCGTGCGACAGGTGCGGCATCCTATGCGGCGGGGGAGGATATGACAAGGGCCGGTGTCCGCGCCGGTGCGGATTGCATGTGGCAGGGGCCTGCGTTTCGTGTGCATCATGGGCCTGCGGCGCCCTGCTTGGAGGAATGAGGATCGCTTCAGCACGGCCGGGACGGCTGGGGTACACACGGCCAGGCGCCCATGCCGCGCACGGGCGAGCCATACGGCTCGTATGAGATGACGGCCCGTTGACCTGAAACAAGGTCGTTCCCGTAACTATCCGCCCGCGTCCGGAAACCAACGGAACCGGCGGGAAACAGCCCCGTCAGGTTGAATAGATACCTGGACACCAGCATGTCCGGGACGCGGCCATACGGCCGTCCGTATGGACGGGCCGGCCGGATGCCTCGTAAACCCATCCTTCCTCCCCCTCGCCCCGTCTTGGGCGAGGGCGAGGGCGAGGAAGGAAAAAACGGAGAATCGATTGATGCGATAGCCTCTGTCATAGAGACGGGCCGTATGGCCTGGCCGCGAAAGGTTTCCCAGCGACGGCAAGCCATATGGCTCGTTCGGGATGCCCTCGCCACGCGCGGGCGGTGCTGCCCGCGCTACGGATAAAGGCCACATCGCAAATGGCTCCGCCCCTTTGGGCCTTGTCTGGCCCGCGGGCGTCGATAAGATGAACCCGACGTGAGCAAACGCATCGCCATCCTGGGCTCGACGGGGAGCATCGGCCGACAGGCGCTGGAGGTCATCGCCGCTCGGGACGACCTGTCGGTCTGCGCCCTGGCCGCGGGGCGCAACGCCGCGCTGCTGGGCGAGCAGGCGCGTGCGCACCGACCCGAGTACGTCGCCGTGGCACTGGACGGCGCCGCCGCGCCGCACGACCTGCCCGACCGGACCGAGCTGTTGACCGGTCCGGAGTCGCTGTCGGAGATCGTCCGCCGGTCGTGTCCGGACGTGCTGCTGACGGCGGTGGTGGGCACGGCCGGGCTGGCGCCCACGCTGGCGGGCATCGAGTGCGGCGCGACGCTGGCGATCGCGAACAAGGAGACGCTGGTGATGGCCGGGGCGCTGGTCATGCCCGCCGCCCGCGCCGCCGGGGTGGACGTGCTTCCGGTCGACAGCGAGCACTCGGCGATCTTCCAGTGCCTCGCCGCCGGTCGCCGCGAGGAGGTCCGCCGGGTGGTCCTCACCGCCTCGGGCGGGGCGCTGCGGGACTGGGACCCGCCCGCCGTCGCCGACGCCACCGTCGCCGACGCCCTCGATCACCCCACGTGGGAGATGGGGCGGAAGGTCACCATCGACTCGGCGACCCTGCTCAACAAAGCGATGGAGATCGTCGAGGCGCACTGGCTGTTCGACCTGCCCGTCGAGGCGATCGACGTGGTCCTCCACGGCGAGTCGATCATCCATTCCTGCGTGGAGTACCGGGACGGGTCGATGCTGGCCCAGCTCGGCCGGCCGGACATGACCACGCCCATCGCCTACGCGCTGAACTACCCCCACCGCCGTCCGCGCGCGGGCGAGCCGCTGGACCTGGCGGCGGTGGGCTCGCTGACGTTCTCCCGCCCGGCCGGGCGGTTCGCCGAGGCGATCGAGTTGGGCTTCGAGGCGGTCCGTCGCGGCGGGGTGGCCGGGGCGGTGCTCAACGGCGCGAACGAGGCCGCCGTCGCGGCGTTCTGCGACGGGGCGATCGCCTTCGGGGACATCGTTCCGCTGGTGGGGCAAACCCTCGCCCGGTGCGAGCCGATAGAAGACGTAACCCTCGACGCCTTGCTCGCCGCGGAGGCCTGGGCGCGACGCGAGGTCGCCGCCGGCATACCCCGCAGGACCGTGAACTCCGACTGACCCGAAAGAGACCGCATGGATCCCTCCCTGTTGATCGTCGCGACTATCTGGAGCCAGTGGCTGCTGCCCCTCCTGCTGTTCGTGGTCGGGCTGGGACTGGTGATCTTCGTCCACGAGCTGGGTCACTTCCTGGTCGCCAAGTGGATGGACATCAAGGTTGAACGGTTCGCCCTGGGTTTCGGGCCGCGGCTGGTGGGGTTCCGAAAAGGCGAGACGGACTACTGCATCTGCGCCCTTCCGCTGGGGGGGTACGTCAAAATGCTGGGCCAGGAGGACTTCAAGCCCACCGTCGAGCAGCCCGCCCCGGACCCCCGCAGCTACGAGGCCAAGAGCGTCGGCGCCCGGCTGCTTGTCGTCTCGGCCGGGGTGGTGATGAACATCATCCTGGCGGCGGTCCTCGTGATCATCCTGTGCCTGGTCGGCATCCGATTCGTCGCGCCGGTGGTGGGCGGCACGGCGCGGACGCACCCGGCGCACACGGCGCGGATCCACTGGCAGCAGCGTCCGGCGTCCATGCCGGAGTTCACCACAGGCCTGAAGCCCGGGGACCGCATCCTGGAGATCGACGGAGACGAGGTTTCCCGCTTCCTGGATGTCGCGGTCCGGGCCCAGCTCGCCGGTTCGGACGACACGTTCGGCTTCCGCGTCGAGCGGCGGGTCGACGGCGCCCGGGCGGTCGGAACGACCACCATCGGCGTCAGGCGCAGCGCCCCGGAGGCGCCCCTGCGGTTCGGGATCGCCAAGCCCCTGGGGCGCACCGTCGCCGAGATGCCGGGGTACGAGATCGACACGCCGCTGCAGGTGGGCGATGAGCTGATCGCCGTGGCGGGCAGGCCCATCGATCACGGCTGGGAGCTCCAGAGCACGGTCGAGGCGCTTTTGCGTCGCCCGGGCCTACGTCCGCGGGTCGAGGTGACGGTCCGCCGGGGCGAGGGCGCCCGTGCCGCCCGGCGAACCTTCGAGCTGCCCGTGGAGCTGCGCCTCGACGACGCGTACATCCACCAGGGGCGCCTGCATCGCCTCGCGGCGCTGCGGCGCCGGCGGGATGAGAAAGGCCGCGTCGCCGATATCCGCATCACCGCCCCCGACGGGCGGGAGACGAGCTACGCTCCCGAGCAGGTCCTGCTGGACGCCGACGTGATGCTGTCGCTTCTGGGCATGGTTCCGCGGATGATGGTGCGGGGCGTGGCGTCGGATGCCGACGCCCCGGCGCGCAAGGCGGGACTGGAGCCCGGGGACGTGCTCGTCAGCTACGCCGACGAGGCCGACCTGACGTTCAGACGCCTTCTGGAGCTGAACAAGGCCCACAAGGATTCACCCACGCGCCTTGTCGTCGAACGCGACGGGCAGCGCAAGGAGCTGCAGATCACGCCGGTCAGCTACGGCGGCAGCGTGCTGATCGGGATGCGCCCGGGGCTGGAGATGGACCGCCCCGTCGTCGGCGCCGTGCTGCCCGACACGCCGGCCGATCGCGCCGGGGTCCTGCCCCGCGACCGCGTGGTGCGCATCAGCGCCGGCGCGACCGCCGACGACGACGGCGCCGCGACCGCCCCGGCCACGCGCCCGGCCGAAACGCGCGACGTGGGGAGCTGGCTCGACCTGTTCGAGGCGCTGCGGGACTTCCGCGGCCGGGCCGTCACCGTCGAGCTGGACAGCGGAAAGCGCATCGACATCGCCGAGTTGGGCGACGAGCAGTTCCATCCGGACGCTTACAGCATGACGCTGCCCGGTATCGGCGCCCGCGCGGTGCAGATGGGTCCGGAGGTGCGCAAGACGAACCCGCTGTCGGCCATCGCCTGGGGCGCCGGCGAGGTCCGCATGTTCGCCCTGACCACCTATGCCACGATCTACCGATGGATCACCCAGGACGTCCGTAGCGAGCAGTTCCGCGGCATCGTGGGCATCGGCGAGGCCGTGGTTCAGCACGCCCGTCAGAGCATCCCGCAGACGATCTACCTGATGGCGCTGATTTCCGCCGTCGTGGCGGTGATCAACTTCCTGCCCCTCCCGGTGGTCGACGGCGGGCTGGCCGTGTTCCTGGTCATCGAGAAGATCCGGGGCAAGCCCGTTCCCCGGAAGATCATGAACCTGGTGCAGATGGTCGGGCTGGCGCTGCTGATATTCGTGTTCGTGGCGTTGACGTGGCAGGACCTGGCGCGGATCTTCCGTAACATGTGGTAGCCGCGAGCAGGTAAGCCGCCGGTCCGTGAATGGCAGGAACAGGGCTGAAGCGCGTCGGCTCTTGTGCGGGTCGCCGACTAGGGGGCTATGTCAGTCATACACGCCGAGGCGCCGGCGGTCCGCATGCCTGTGGGCTTGGTGCGTTTTCGCCCGTCCGGTATCATTCGCGTGACTCGTGACATTCGTGGACGGAATCGAGCCGAGGGTTGCGTCACGCCCGCGGCGTGACGCCGGGAGCGATACGATGAAGAAGTACGAATGCGACGTGTGCGGATACATCTACGACCCCGAGCAGGGCGACCCGACGCAGGACATCGACCCGGGTACGGCGTTCGAGGACCTGCCCGACGACTGGGTGTGTCCAGACTGCGGCGTGGGAAAGGACGAATTCTCCCCGGTGCAGTAGTACCACAACGAGCGCCTTTCCGTGTCGCGGGCAACGCACCGGCGCGCGCCGCGGCCGCCCCGCCCGCGAGTTCCTGCTATTTCCGAACGCGAGACGCCCCCGGCGTGCGGGCGAGACGCGCCTAGGATGTCCCGGTATGCCCGAGGCGCAGACACAAACCGAGCACGAGCTGGACCTCGCGCTGGCGGCTGAGTTGCAGGCCGCGCTGATGCCCCCCGCCTGCCCCCACGACCTCGGCGCCCACGTCGCCGCGGCGCGGAACCGCATGTGCGGGACGGTCGGCGGGGACTTCTACGATTTCATCCGCCTGAACCGCGACCAGTTGGCCATCGTCGTCGGGGACGTGGTGGGCCACGGCGTGCAGGCGGCGCTGCTGATGGCGCAGATCACGGGGTACCTGCGTTCGCAGACGGGGCGCCGCAGCCGTCCCGCGGCGACGGTGGCGGGGCTGAACCGCATGCTGCTGGACCTGGGCGACCGGGCGGAGACCGTCACGTCGTGCACGCTGTTCTACGCGGTGCTGGACGTCCCCTCGGGCATCTGCTTCTACGTCAACGCCGGGCATCCGCCGCCGATCCTGTGCGGCGACGGGGCGCCACGACGGGTGGCCGCACACGACATGCTGCTCGGGGCGGAGGACTTCCAGCCCGCCGAGCAATGCCACACCTTCACCTCCCACCAGCGACTGGTGCTGTACACCGACGGCATCTGCGAGACCTTCAACGACGCCCAAGAGCGCTTCGGCGACGGCCGCCTGCTGAAGCTCATCGCCGACGGGCGGGACGCCTCCCCGGAGGCGCTGGCCGATCGCATCTTCCAGGAGGTCGACGCCTTCCACGGCGCCACCGCCCGGACCGACGATCAGACCGTCCTCGTCCTCGACCGCCGCTGATGCGCGCCGCACGCCGCGCCCGCCGGTGCGGGGGCGCTTGCGGACGAACGACACCTCGGCGAAGCATTCGGCGGATCGGTCTGACGTGTGGACCCCGCTTGGCGCCTTCGTGCCGCCGGGCTGTGTCATTCGCCGGTCCTATCGCCGCCGGCCGAACGGCCACCAGCGGCGCCGGCGCTTCGGGCGGTCCTGCGAAACCCGCCGCGCCATGGTCCCCATCGCCGGCAGCTTGCTCCGCCGGTCCTGCAGGCGCTGGCGGGTGAAGCTCTCCGGGTGGTCGCGGAACGACTGCAGCGTCCGGGCGGAGAAGAACGCCTCCTCCGGCGGAAGCTCCCCCTCGCCGTAGAACTTCAGCGCCTCGGCCAGGCACAGCGCCGCGCGATACCCCGCCAGACGCGTCGCCGACGCAGACCGCTCGCGGGCGCCGGCCTCGATGAGCACGTAAAACAAGCTCAGCCATTGCGCCACGTCGATCAGGCGGCTGGGCTCGTCGGTGGGGTTGATCGTCTCGGCGTCCGGTGCGGACTGGCCCACGCCGTGCTCGCAGACGAAGCGGTACCCCCGCCGCAGCCCGCACTGGGCGCACTCGGCGTCCACGGTGATCGGCTCGCCCGCCGCCGCGTCAGCGGCGACGCGCGACCGCAACGGGCCCGACCCGCACTGCGGGCACGGCGCCACCCGCAGCCAGTAGCGGGCCTCGTTGATCGTGTGGGCCCGGAGCGGCTCGTCCATGCTCCCCTCGCCGGTGCCGCGGTCAGCCATCGGGCGACTCGTCGTCCGGCTCGTCCAGCTCGCCGTCGCGGGTCAACGTGCGGCCTTCGCCCTTGGCCAGGAGCTGAATCTTCTTCTCCGCCTGGTCGAGGATGCCGCGGCAGTGTCCGATGAGCTTGATGCCCTCGGCGTACTTGTCGATGGACGCCTCCAGCGGCACCTCGCCCGACTCGATCCGCTCGACGATTCCCTCCAGCTTCTCCAGCGCCTGCTCGAAGGTCAGCCGGGTCTCGTCCGCCTGGTGCGCTTCGCCCGCCGGTTCCCGGTCCGCGCCGCCCGGCTCGCCTGTACGGTCCGTCTCGCTCATGGGTTTCCTTTCTGCCTGTCGTCAAACAGTCTCGCTCCGTCCGCGCCGGTCCGCTCACGCCGCCGGCGCCGCGACGCGCGCTGGACGCGGCTGGGAACGCGACCGTCGGCGAACTGCGTCTCGATCCGACCGGCCTGCAGCGCCTGCCCCGCTGAGCGGAGGATGCTTCCCTCCCCGTCCCGCGTCACGGTGAAGCCGCGCTCCAGCACCCGCTGGTAGCTGATCGCCTCGAGTTGCCGCTCGGCCGCGCGAAGCCGCTGACCGGCGAGCCGCACCCCGTGGCGCGGGTGATGCGCGGCCAGGCGAGCGACCAGCCCCGCCAGTTCGTCGCCGGCGAGCTTGCTCCGTTCGCCCAGCGCCCAGGCGAGGTCCCGCGCCGCGGCGGCCAGACGTCCCCTCGCCCCCTCGGCCAGCCGGGCCGGATGCAGCGACGCCAGCTTCGTCTCCAAAGGACCCAGGCGCCGTCGCTGCCGCCCCAGGTGCTCGCGCACCGCCGCGTTCAGCCGCCGCTCCAGCTCGTCGATACGCTGCGTCTGGACCCGCACGCGCGCGGTCGGGTCGCGGAACATCGCGCTGCGCCGAACGCCCGCCAGCTCCGCGCGCAGGGCGTCGACCCGCTGACGCAGCGCACGACGCAGGCGATCGCACAGCGCGTCCACCTGCCGTCGCACCTCCGCGGCGCTGGGCACTGCCAACTGCGCCGCCGCCGTCGGCGTCGCCGCGCGCGCATCGGCGGCCAGGTCGCTGATCGTCACGTCGCTCTCGTGCCCGACGCCCGAGATGATCGGCGTCCGCGCCGCGTGGATCGCACGCGCGACGACCTCCTCGTTGAACGCCCACAGGTCCTCCAGCGACCCGCCGCCGCGGACGACCAGGATGGTGTCGATCCCCAGGCGCCCGGCCTCGGCGTCCAGACGGGCGATCGCCTCGGCGATCTCCGCCGCCGCACGGTCGCCCTGGACCCGCGCGGGGACCAGGTACGCCGTGACGCCCGCCCAGCGGCGGCGCAGCGTCCGGCGGATGTCGCGGATGGCCGCGCCGGTCGCGCTGGTCACCACGCCCACCGCGCGAGGGAAGGGCGGGATCGGCTTCTTCGTCTCGGCGGCGAACAGCCCCTCGCGCTGGAGCTTGTCGCGCAACTGGCGGAAGGCCAGCTCCAGCGCCCCGGCGCCCCTCGGCGTGAGCCGCTCGACGTAGATCTGAAGCTGTCCGCGCACGTCGTATACGTCCACCCGCCCCGCGGCGACGACCTCCAGCCCGTCGACCGGGGTGAACTTCAGCTTCCCCGCGCGCCCGCGGAACATCACCGCGTCGATCGCGGCCCGCTCGTCCTTCAGGCGGAAGTACAGGTGCCCCGACGTGTGCAGCTTGACGTTGCTCAGCTCGCCGACGACGGTGACTCGCTCGGGGAAGGCCAGGCCCAGGGCGTCCTTGATCCGCGCGATCAGCGCCGAGACGCTCCACGACCGCGCCGCCTCGCCACACGCGCCGGCAGGCGCCGCTTCGGCGCCGGCCTCGCCC
>JBMCUM010000065.1:0-8927 GCA_048622595.1 Planctomycetota bacterium
GAACACCGACTACGCCGGCGACCTGGTCGAAGACCTCGACGTGCGGTGGAACGAGATCCGTCGCCAGTGGAAGCAGCGCAAGCCACCGGAGGACCTCCCGGCCTCACGGACCGTCACGCGCCCGACCGCGTCCACGCGCCCGGACGCGGTCCGGCCCATGACGCGCGACGAGTGGCAGCGGCGGCAGGAGCAGCGCGTGCAAGCCGGGCGGGAACAGTACGAGCAGCGCCGGCGCGAGTTGAGCGCCGCCATCCGCGCCGAGGCGCTGTCGGCGCTGTGGCTGTCGATCGGCATGTACGCGCTGGTTGTGTTGTGCGGCATGGTCGCCGCTACGCGCCGCCCGCCGGACTACGCCGTCGGCCGCGACGCCTCCGACGACGCGGGCGCTACGTCCCCGCCCGGCGATTGAGCCCGGCGATGATGGCGCGCACGGCGGCCTGGTCGATGTTCGTGTCCATCCCGACGCCGAACAGCACATCGCCGGAGTCGAACTTCAGCGGGACGTAGGCGACGGCCCGCGCGTCGGCGCCGCGTCCGATGGCCTGCTCGTGGTAGTCGTCGACGTTGAACGGCTCGGCGCCGAGGGCCTGCATGGCGTGGACGAAGGCCGAGACCGGACCGTTCCCGTCGGCGCCCGCGCGCTTCTCGACGCCGCGAATCCGCACGCGCACCTCGCCGTGAATCTGCGTGGGGTTGCTCTCGTCCGGTCGCGGCCAGTAGCCCGCCAGCTCGTAGGGCCCGTCGGGGTTGACGAACTCGCGCTGGAAGACCTTGTAGACCTCGGTGGCGGTGACCTCGCGGGCGACCTCGTCGCTGTAGCGCTGGACGGCCGCACCGATCTCGCGCTGCATGGCGCGGGGCGGTTCGAGCTCGAAGTCCCGCTCCAGAACCCACGCGGCGCCGCCCTTGCCCGACTGGGCGTTGATGCGGATCAGCCCCTCGTACTTGCGACCCAGGTCCGTCGGGTCGATGTGCAGGTACGGGACCTTCCACCGCATGCCGAACTTCTCCGGCGCCTCGCCCAGGCGGTTGATGCCCTTGCGGATCGCATCCTGGTGCGAGCCGCTGAACGCCGTGAACACGTACTCGCCGGCGTACGGCTGGCGCGGGGCGATGGGCATGCCCGTCAGCCGCTCGACCGTCTCGGCGATCCCGGGCAGGTCCGAGAAGTCCAGACCCGTCTCGATGCCCCGCGCATACAGATTGCTCGCCAGCGTCACCAGGTCCACGTTGCCCGTGCGCTCCCCGTGACCGAACAGCGCGCCCTCCACGCGGTCCGCACCGGCCAGCAGCGTCAGCTCCGTCGCCGCCACGGCCATGCCCTGGTCGTTGTGCGAGTGGACGGAGATCGTCGCCCTGTCGCGCTCGGGGAAGTTCCGGCAGAACCACTCGATCATGTCGGCGTACTGGTTCGGCGGGCGGCGTTCCACCGTCGCCGGGAGGTTGAGGATCACCGGACGCCGGCGGGTGGCGCGTCCCCAGGCGTCGAAGGCGGTCCGGCACAGCTCCATCGAGAAGCTCAGGTCGGTGTCGGTGAACTCCTCGGGGGAGAACTCCAGGCGGATGTCGCTGTCGCCCATCGCCTCTGCCAGCTCGCGGATCTGCCGTACCGAGCGGTCGACCATCGTCAGCAGCTCGTCGCGCGAGGTGTCGAAGACCTGACGGCGGTGCAGCTCGCTGGCGGCGCAGTAGGCGTGAACGATCGCCCGCGGGACGCCGGCGACGGCCTCGAACGTCCGCTCGATGAGCTGCTCGCGGCACTGGGTGAGCACCATGATGAACACGTCGTCGCCGAGGCGGTCCTCGTCGATCAGGCGCCGGGTGAAGTTGAAGTCGTCCCGGCTGCCGGACGGGAACGCCACCTCGATGTGCTTGAACCCGATCTGCTGGAGCAGGTTGAAGTAGACCAGCTTGTCGTCCGGGTCCAGCGGGTCCGGCAGCGCCTGGTTTCCGTCTCGCAGGTCGACCGAGCACCACTGCGGGCTGGCGGTGATCGTCCGCCCCGGCCAGCGCCGGTCGGGAAGCTCGATCGGAGGCGGCGCGGCGTACTTCGGCGTTTCTTCGCAGATCATGGTTTCGTCTCCCGGCGGCGGTGCGGTCCGCGCCGCCACGCAATACAAACGGCCCCGCGACCTTCGGGGATCGCGGGGCCGAACCTGTGACGACGTACGCTCCGCGATCCGTCAGCGCACCAGAAGCCCCGCAAGTAGCGCCAGGGTCAAGCTGTCGCGGTGACGGATCGTCATTCTGAGCTCACCTGTATTTATATCGGCTGTGGGCGACCGAATCCAGCCAAACTTTTCTGCGGGCGCACGAGGCGCAAACGAAAAGGGTGGCCGCTGGTCGACCACCCGTTCCGTCCGCCCCCGTGGGGGCGTGTCCGCTGCACCCGTGCATTAAGCGGGCCGCCCGAAGCCGTCGCCGCGTTTCCGCGGTGAGAGGGCTCCCTCCGGGGTCGGCCCGTATGTCATCGGTCCGGCGGGCGCGCCGCCGACCGTTTCTTTCAGCGGCTCAGGTCGGTGGCGTCCTCGACGGCGCCGATCAGCTCGCTGGGCGAATAGGGCTTCTCCAGGCAGGCGTCGAAGCCCTGGTCAAGCAGCCATTCGTACCGCGGGGCGCTGATGCCGCTGCGCGTGGCCACCACGCGGACGCCTCCGAGCAGGTCGTTGCCCCGCGCGACGCGGCAGACCTCGGCGACCTCTTCAACCCCGACGCCGCAGTCCAGCACGATCAGGTGGGGTCGGAACTGCTGTGCGATCATCCCGGCCTCGAAGGCGGTGGAGGCCACGCGGACGGCGTAATGCCCGGTCTCGTCGAGGGCGTCGGTCAGCCCGCGGGGCGGGTGGTGATCCACGAGCAGCACGCGGCAGGTGCCGGCGTCCAGCCCGTCCATGGGCATGTCGTGGGCCCGCATGAAGGCGATCAGCCCGGCAAGGGGGATCCGCCGGTCTCCACTTCCGGGGATGCGGTATCCGGCCAGCTTGCCGCTGTCGAACCACTTGCTGACGGTTCGCGGCGCGACGTGGCAGAGGCGCGCGACCTCGCCAGTGGTCAGCACGGGCTTGTGGTGGGCGCCGCGGGTCGATCTGTCGTGGGCGTGCATCATTGTCCGCCAGTTACATCGGCCGTCGGCGACGCCGCTTTAGTAGCCGCCGCGGAAATCCGCCGCGCCGCTTGGACGCGCCCGTCGCCGGGCGGTATAGTGGAATCGCACGCACGGAGTGCCTGTTGGACTACCTCGCCGACCTCAACGAACCCCAGCGCCGCGCCGTCGTTCATCGCGACGGGCCGCTGCTCGTCCTGGCCGGGGCGGGCTCGGGAAAGACCCGCGTCATCACGCGGCGCGTCGCCCACCTCATCGCCGAGGGCGTCGCCCCGTGGAACGTCCTGGCGCTGACGTTCACCAACAAGGCCGCACGCGAGATGGTCGAGCGCGTCGCCGCGCTGGGCATGCCGTCCGGCGCGACGATCGGAACCTTTCACGCCCTGTGCGCCCGGCTGCTGCGTGAGTTCGCGGTCGAGGCGGGTCTGGACGCCGGGTACAGCATCTACGATCGCGAGGACCAGCTCCGTCTGACGCGCCAGGCGCTGGACAAGGCCGGGCTGAAGGGCTCGCTCCAGCCCGGCGCCGTCCACGCCCGAATCAGCAACGTCAAGAACGAGCTGAAGACGCCGGAGCAGTTCGCCGCCGAGGCCGAGACGCTCGCCGACGGACGCGCCGCGGAGGTTTACCACGTCTACCAGGAGCTGCTGGGCGAGAACAACGCGTTGGACTTCGACGACCTGCTTCTGCGGACGGCGCTGCTGCTTCGCGACCGCCCGAACGTGCGCGAACTGCTGGGGCGTCGGTACCGGTACGTGCTGATCGACGAGTACCAGGACACGAACCACGCCCAGTACATCATCGCCCACGGCATCGCGATGGACCACGAGAACATCTGCGCCACCGGTGACCCGGACCAGAGCATCTACGCCTGGCGCGGGGCGAACATCCGCAACATCCTGGAATTCGAGGCAGACTACCCGGACTGCACCGTCGTCCGCCTGGAGGAGAACTACCGCTCGACGCCGGCGATCCTGAACGCCGCGTCCCGCCTGATCGCCTGCAACCGGCGACGCAAGCGCAAGAACCTGTGGACGCAGCGGCGTCCGGGACCGGACGTGCACGTGCTGCGCTGCGACGACGCCCGCGCCGAGGCGCGGACCGTCGCCGAGCGGATCGACCGGGCGCATCGGCGCGGCGTGGACTACGGGGACATGGCCGTGTTCTATCGCGTCAACAGCTTGTCGCGCGTGCTGGAGGAGACGCTGTTCCGGTCCTCGGTCCCGTACCGCGTCGCCCGGGGCGTGGAGTTCTTCAACCGCAAGGAGGTCAAGGACGTCCTGGCGTATCTGAAGGTGCTGGTCAACCCCGCCGACGACCTGAGCTGCCGGCGGATCATCAACACCCCCACGCGGGGCATCGGGCGGACGACGCTGGAGCGCCTCGAGGCGGTGGCCGACGGCGCCGGGCTGTCGCTGCTCGACGCTGCCGAACGCGCCGGGACGGACGAACTGGGCGGCGCGGCCGGGCGCGTGCGGGGTTTTGCGGGGATGATCCGCGGACTGGGCGGCGCCCCGGATCGTCCCGTGCGCGACATCGTCGAGGACGTCTACCGGCGCAGCGGCATGGAAGAGGCGCTGTCCGGCGACGACGAGGAGCGCCGCCAGCAGCGCTCGAACATCGAGGAGCTGATCAACACGGCCGCGGAGTTCGACGAGGTCGCCGGCGGTACGCTGTCCGACTATCTCTACCAGGTCTCGCTGGTGTCCGATCTGGATCACTTCGAGGGCACCGGCGGGGCGGTGACGCTGATGACGTTGCACGCGGCCAAGGGGCTGGAGTTCCCCCTGGTATTCGTCGTCGGATGCGAGGACGGGCTGCTTCCGTTCCGGCGGGATTTCGCCCCGGGGGATTCGGATGCCACGGACGTCGAGGAGGAGCGGCGGTTGCTGTTCGTGGGCATGACGCGGGCCAAGGACGAGCTGACGCTGAGCTGCGCCCGACAGCGGCGGATGCGGGGCAAGACCAAGCCGCAGGCCGCGTCCAAGTTCCTCGGGGAGATCGGAACCGATGGCGTGACCGTCGAGGACCTGACCACCGCGGCGCGGCGACCGCAGCGCCGCAGCCGCACGCCGGGGCGCGCGGGCGGGTTCTTCGCCGGCGGCGAGGCGACCGACGCGGACGAGGAGCGGGCGATCATCGAGGCGATGGCCGACGCCGAGACGCACGCCCCGCCCCCCCCGGAGTACCAGTACATCACGCCCGGAAGCCGGGTTCACCACCCGAAGTACGGGCCCGGACGGGTGATGCAGGTTTCCTGCTCCTGGCCTGAGACGCGGGCCGAGATCGTCTTCGACGAGTCCGGACCCAAGACGATCGTCCTGCGGAGCGTGGAGCTGGAGTTGCTGGAGGGCTGACGCGCCTGCGGCGCTGGGGCTCACGGGCGCGCGTCCTGACGCCCGCACAGCAATTCCTTCAGCGCGGCTGGCGCGTCACCGGGTTCCGGGCCGCTCGATGCCTCGCATGCCCGAAGCAGCAGGCGTTGCTGACGCTTGGTGAATGCGGCCGGGGCGCGGGCGTCGAAGTCCGCCAGCCCGAGCGCCGCGACGACCGCGCGGCGCAGCGCGCGAAGTCCGGCGCCGGTGACGGTCGAGACGGCTATGTCGGCCGGTCCCGCGACCGGTACCGCGTCCGCCTTCGTCGCGACCCGCAGCACGGCGGCGGCGTCCAGCCAGTCCGGCACGTCGGCGCGGGCGCCTTTGGAGGCGAGCAGGACGAGGTCGGCACGCTCGGCGCGGTGGCGGGCGCGGCGGACGGCCTCGGCGTCAACAGGCGCCTCGGCGTGCCACAACCCGGCAGTGTCCGTCAGCGAGACGGGCACGCCGTCGAGCACGGCCGGCTCGCGGACCCAGTCGCGCGTCGTGCCCGGGCGGTCGTGGACGATGCTGATCCGCCCCCCGACCAGCGCGTTGGCCAGGGCGGACTTGCCCGCGTTGGGCGGACCGGCGATGACGACCTCCGCCGGGTCCAGCAGGCGCCGCATCGCCCCGAGGCCGTCTGCGGCTGCGCGCAGCGCCGTGCGCGACTGCGCATCGGGCCCATTCTCCACCTGCTCGCGGGCGAGCCGACTCAGCCCGTCAGACCACTGCGCGCTGAGCGCCGCCGCGGCGAGCAGACTCCGCGCGTGGGGCAGGCGTCGGAGCATCTCCCGGCCTACGGCGGGATTCGCCCATCGCGGGTGGGCGGGGCGGAAGCCCTCCTCGCCCCGCGCGGCGACGACTTCGGCTCCTTGCGCGGCGAGCAGATCGAGTGTGGCGGCCTCGACGGCCGGGCCCCCGTGGAGGTTGATTTCCGCCGCCTCGCCATCGCGGGTGACGAGTACCTGGTCGATGGTCGCGCCGTCGGCCGGGTCGACCAGCCACCCCAGCGCCAGCTCGTCGGGCGCCGCGGGCGGTCGCAGGGGACGGAAGACGGCGGCGATGATGTCGCCGCACCGCGGACCGGCGAGGCGGACCACGGCGATCCCACCGCGCCCGGGCGGGGTCAGCGGCGCGGCGGTGGTGGCGCGGGGATGGGCGAGCATGGGTCTAGCCCAGCAGCGTTCGGTAGTAGGCCGCCGCGACGCCGCGCAAGACCAGGTCGTCGACGATCGCCTGGACCAGCCCGCCCTGGGCGAGCTGTGGGTAGACGCGCCGGGCGTCGCCGCCGGTGAGGATAAGCATCGGCCAGCGGTCCAGCTCGGTGGCGTAGGCCTCGACGAGCTCGCGCAGGGCGCCCCGCACCCCGCGGACGAGCCCGCTGAGGATCGCCTCCTCGGTGGTGCGCCCGAATACCCAGTCCACCTGGCGCAGCTCGACCTCGGGCAGGGCGGCGGTTCCGGTGTGCAGGCATCGCGCGGCCAGGTGCAACCCCGGGAGAATCGCCCCGCCGCGGAACACCCCGTCGGCGCTGACGCAGTCGACCGTGATCGCCGTGCCGAAATCCGCCACCGCGCAGGCGTCGCCCACCCGGTCGTAGGCCGCCACTGCCGCGCAGAGGCGGTCGGTTCCGACGGACGCGGGCTGGTCCACGTCCACGTCGATGGGGCGGGGCAGGTCTCGCCCCACGAGCAGGGGCACCTCGCCGACGGCCTCGCTGGCGGCGGCCTCGAGGGCCTTCAGACCCGTGGGGTGGACGCTGGAGGCGACCAGCTTCTTCGGCGCGGGCATCGGCTCCCACAGCGCCGCCAGGTCCGCACCGAGCCCGTCGAGCGCGCCGATGCGGTGGCGGCGCACGTCGGTGGTCTCCTCGCCGTGAACCCCGGCCAGGTCGATGCTCGCGTTACCCACGTCGCATGCCAGCACGTGCGGAATGTCGCGCGGTGGAACCATGGTCTCTCCGTGCAGCGGCGCTTGGCGCGGGCTGGCGCTCCCGCGCGGGGCGGGCAGGGACCGCCCCCATTGTCCGCGCCTCGTCAGGCGGTCTCAAGCTCGGCCCAGATGCGTTCGGTCAGCGCCTCCAGCCCGCGTCCGGTCACGGCGCTGACGGGAACGACCTGCCCGCCGACCGCGTCGCCGAGACGGCGCAGGGCGGCGTCGCTTCCGGTCAGGTCCATCTTGTTGGCCACCACCAGCTCACGCCGCTGGGCGAGCACGGGGGAATACCCCGCCAGCTCGTCGCGGATCATGCGGTAGTCGTCCGCCGGGTCGCCGTGGGGCGGGCAGACATCCACGACGTGCACCAGCAGGCGGGTCCGCTCGACGTGGCGGAGGAACTCGTCGCCCAGCCCCGCGCCGCTGTGGGCGCCGGCGATCAGCCCGGGAATGTCCGCCAGCACGAACCGACGGAAGTCCGGCAACTCGACGATGCCCAGATGCGGCGTCCGCGTGGTGAACGGGTAGGCGGCGATTTTCGGCAGGGCGGCCGACAGCCGTGACAGCAACGTGCTCTTGCCCGCGTTGGGCTTGCCGACGAGCCCGGCGTCGGCGACGAGCTTCAGCTCCAGCTCGCAGGTGCGCTGCTCGCCGGGCTCGCCCGGCTCGGCGTGTCGGGGGGCCTGGTTGGTGGGCCCCTTGAAGAACGCGTTTCCGCGTCCGCCGCGTCCGCCGCGGGCGACGCAAACGGAGGCGCCGGGCTCGGCGAGATCCTTCAGCGTCACCTTAGTCACGGCGTCGCGGACCACCGTGCCCGGAGGCACGAGGACCGACACGTCCTTGCCGTTGCGACCGTGGCGGTTGCCGCCCTCGCCGTTTCCGCCGCGCCCGGCGCGCCAGTGGTGCTTGCCGGCCAGGTGCTGCAGCGTGCTGTGGGACTCGTCGGCGACGATGTGGACGCTGCCGCCGCGCCCCCCGTTGCCGCCGCTGGGACCGCCCCGCGCGACGTACTTCTCCCGTCGGAAGGCGACGCATCCGTTGCCCCCGTCCCCGGCGACGGCGACGATCTGGGCTTCGTCAACGAACATGTCTTGGCAGAGGCGCGTAAGTCAGCCCCCGGCCGCGAGCGGTCGGGGGCTGGGTGGTCCGATCGTTCTGCGCGGCGCCCTTATACCACGTCCACATAGCGCCCGCGGAAGCGCACCGTTCCGTCGGTCAGGGCGAACAGCGTATCGTCGCGCCCGCGCCCCACGTTGGCGCCGGGCTTGACGGGCGTTCCGCACTGGCGGACGACGATCCCACCGGCGCGGACGCTCTGGCCGCCGAATCGCTTGACCCCGCGGCGCTGTCCCCGGCTGTCGCGCCCGTTTCGGGTCGATCCCTGTCCCTTCTTGTGTGCCATCGGTTATGCTCCTGTCCGGAGCGGGCGCTGCACCCGCCCGCAGGCGAATCCTCTACACTACCCGATGCGCCGCTTCGTGTCAATTCAGCGCATCACCCACCTGCCGTCGGTCAGCTTGGGCGTCACGCGG
>JBMCUM010000066.1:0-8905 GCA_048622595.1 Planctomycetota bacterium
TCGTACGAGTCGTATGACCGCAGGGGCCCGCGCTACGAACATCGCAAATGGCTCGAATCCCAAAGCGCGGTTGACTCCTGCAGGGGTGAGGATATGCTGCAGGGACCCAGGATGGTCTGAGCCCGGGAGAAGGCACATGATTTTCGTCGAGTGCGGGTGCGGGCGGACGTTCGAACTGGACGAACGATTCGCGGGACGGACGGCCCGGTGCCCGCACTGCGGCGCGTCGGTGGACGTTCCGGCCCCGCCGGAGCCGATCCCGCCGGCGCCCCCGCCGCCGGAGCCGGTCCGCCCCCCGATCGCGACGACCCGCGAGCCGACGAAGTTCTGGGTCGTCCTGTTCTGCCTGCTCGTCCTCGCGCCGGTGGTGGTGCCCGTGGTCGTCCACGCCTTCAGGACGGGTCAACTGGTCCCCCCTGCACCGCCGCACGCGTTCGGCCAGCCGCTTCCGATCGCGCAGGTGAGCTTCTTCGGCAGGTTGGCCGTTGCGGGGGTCGGGCTCGTGCTTGTTCTCATCCTGAAACGATGGGCGCTGTGCGTATGCCTGCTGATTTTCGGACTGGGGCTGTGCGTGCTGGGCGCGCTGGAATCATCGCGCGCCGCGGGCTTGTTAAATCCTCCGGGGGTCGCCGCAAGCGCGATCCAGTGGTGGCCTTGGGTTCTGGAGGGCGCGGTGGTGCTGTTGATGGCGGCCAGCGCGGCGCGGGTGCGCGTCGGACCGACGGCGGTGACGCGTGTGGTGCAGGGGGTCGGTGCCCTCGCGGCGGGGGCGGTGCTGGTCTGGGTGCTGTATAAGACAGCGCCTCAGGAGGCGGGCAGTGCGGCGCGCCACGACTGGGGGACCGTCGAAGGACTGCGGGCAGGCATCGGCGACGTGGTAAGGTTGCTCATCCCGGTTCTGCTGACCCTGGCGTGTGTGGCGGGATTCCTGCACGCCGTGATCGTCCGCATTCACGCCGAGACGCTGTCCCGAACCGTCATGGGACTCGTCGGCATCGCCGTGGGGCTGCTCCTGCTGGGGCTGGCCGCCACCTCGCTGTCGGACGGGCAGTTCTGGCAGGCGCTGCATCTCGTACGCGTCTGGGCGGCAGGGCTGTTCGTGCCAGTCCTGTTTGCCGCCGGGCTGAACCGCCTGATCGGGCTGACGACCGTGGCGGTCCAGCGCCGCCGAGCGGCGGGATAGGACGACCTCATGCCACGCGATGGCGCATTGCGGAGGTGCTGGCGACGGTTGAACCGTGACCGCGGCTGGCCCGTTGCCCTGGGCATCGGCGCGCTGGTCATCGGCGTCATCCCCTGGCTGCGCACGCCGGGGGGGTCCGTATGGTCGTGGCACGCGTTGGCTGATGCGCCCTGGCTGGTCGCGGTCGCCGCGTTCTGTCTATGGGGGGCCGCCGTCGGCGTGGTGTTCGCAGGCGTCGCCGCCGACGACTACCGTTTTGCTTCGGTGACGACCGCGCTGGCGGGCGCCTGCATGGCGGGGCTGCTGGTCGCGGGCGTCGCCGCGGCGTTGGGCGCCGACGAGTGGAGCCGGACCGGAGGGTACACGGTCCGCGGGGCACTGGATGCCGCGCCGGACCTGCTCCGCTCGCTGCTCGTTCCGGCGGCGTTGATGGGGGTGTTCGTCGCCTTGGGCGCGCGGTTCCGCGCCGCCGGCAACTCGCTGGGGTTTCGTCTCCCGCAGGCCGTCGCCGGGGTGTTGCTGGCGTACGTCAGCGCGGCGGAGATCGTCGACGTGGTCGTCGCGTGGGACGCCCTGCCCGCTGAACGCTGGATGACGGTGCGTTTGCCGGACCTGGCGCTTCGGTGGAGGGTGGTTCTGGGCGTGGGGGTCGTCGCGGCGCTTCTGGGCTGCGCCGCCGGGGCCGTGGGTGTGGCCCACGCCGCGACGACGCGCCGCGGACTTGGACGGGGTGCAGGAAACGAGCGATGCCACAGATAACGGTTTCGTGTGACTATTGCGGCCGGACGCTGACGGTGGACGCCAAGTTCGCCGGTAAGACCGGACGCTGCCACTACTGCTCGGCGTCGGTGCACATCCCGGCCGGAGTGGTGGCGGGTGCCGACACCGCCGCAGGCGAATCCGCCGCTCCGGCGTCGCCGGCGGCCAAAGCGCCCGAGCCCGTCGCGCCCGAGTCCCCAAGCGCCCGCGCGGGGATGGTCGCCTGCGGGGCGCTGCTGCTGGCGACGGCGTTCATCCCGTGGGGTGCCGGCGCCGAGGGCGTGCGGATGTCCTGGGACGTGCTGCGAGGCGAGCCCGGCATGCGTCTGCTGTTGATCGGCGGGTGGGCGCTCGGCGCTGCGGCGCTGGCGGGCGTCGTGCTGGGCGGGATGGCGCAGGCGATGTTGCGCGGCGGACTGGCGGCCGGGGCGATGTTCCTGCTGGCCGCCGAGGCCGTGCAACTGGCCGACTTCCAGGACGTCCTGACCCGCTGGGGGGAGATGGACGCCGTCCGCTGGGGCGCGGCCGTGATCGCCTCGGTGCTGGCGCCGATGATCGCCGTGGGAATCCGCGCCCAGACCCGCGGCGGGGGCGTGGTGCGTCTTGTGCAGGCGGCGGCCGGGCTGGCGCTGGCGGCGCTGGTCCTGCTGCCTCTGGTGAACGTCGCGGCGCTGCTGGGCGCGCGGCTGGGGGAGTTCCTGGAGCACTGGGAGGATCCTCGCCTGTACGACCTGGCCTGCGCGGCGGTGCTGCTGGCGGCGCTGCTTTGGGGCGGGCTGGTGACCGCGACCGCCGCGGCGCTGACGCGCCGCGGGGCGGAGCTGTCGGCGGCCGGTGTCAACGCCATGCGGGTGACGATGGTACTGGCCGCGGCGTACGCCGTGGCGCGGCTGACGCTGACGGCGGGGCACGGCGCGGGGCTGAGGCCTTTCAACGTGCTGCTGATGCTCGCCGCTCTGGCGGCCCTGCTGTGCGCCGGGGCGGTGGACTGGCTGGTTCGCGCCGGGGTGGCGTGGCGGCGGCTTCGCGCCGGGGCGTGCTGAGCGCGCCGCGGCGTCTGCTATAATGCTCGGCGATGGCGACGCAGCGCGAGTCGGCAGTTGAGCACCTCCGCCGGACCGCGGCCGAGATGCCGCAGGCGCCCGGGGTCTACCTGTTCAAGGACGCGGCCGGGGTGGTGCTGTACGTGGGCAAGGCGAAGAACCTGCGGTCCCGCGTGTCGAGCTATCTCCAGCCGTCGGCGGACCTTGCGGCCACACGCGGACCGGAGATCCGCCGGATGGTCGAGCAGCTCGCCGCGAAGGTCGACTGGCTGGAGTGCGACAGCGAGGTCGACGCCATGCTGCGCGAGAACCGGCTGATCAAGGACATCCAGCCGCGGTTCAACGAGCAGCTCAAGGACGACAAGAGCTTTCCGTATCTTCAGGTGACGACGCGCGAGGACTTCCCGCGCGTGGCGATCACGCGCGAGCCGCGAACGAAGAACGCGCGCCTCTACGGGCCCTTCGTGGCCACGTCGGACCTCCGGGCGGCGGTTCCGCTGATGCAGCGGGTGTTCAAGTTCCGCACGTGCAAGCTGGACATCGACGCCGACGACGACCGGCGACGGTTCTTCCGCCCGTGCATCCTGTTCAACATCAAGCGATGCACCGCCCCCTGCGCCGCGAAGGTCTCCAAGGACGCCTACCGCGAGCAGATCAAGCGCCTCCGGGCGTTCCTGGAGTCCAAGGGCGGCGCGCTGCGCCGCCGGCTCGAGCGCGAGATGCACGAGGCCGCCGGGGCGCTGGAGTACGAGCGTGCGGCCGAGCTGCGCGACGAGCTCCGCGCCCTGGACGGGCTCCAGCAGCGCGGGCTGGTCGACGAGCACGTCCAGCCGGAGGTGTTCTACGTGGACCCCGCCGAGGGTCTGGGGCGCCTGGCGGAGGTGCTGGAGCTGTCCCAGCCGCCGCGGATCATCGAGGGGATCGACATCGCGCACCTGTCGGGCGGCGAGTCGTGCGGGTCGATGGTGTGCTTCATCGACGGGCGGGCGTTCAAGAACGCCTATCGCCGATACAGGATCAAGTCGCACAACCGCAACGACGATTACGCCTCGCTGCGGGAGGTGGTCCGGCGGCGATACCGCCGCGCGGGCATGGACCGCGAGCTGTTCCCGGACATCGTGCTGGTCGACGGCGGTCGGGGGCAGCTCAACGCGGCCCGGAACGCCTTCGAGGGGCTGGAGTTCAGCCCGCCGGTGCTGCTTTCCCTGGCCAAGAGCGAGGAGCTGGTCCACGTGCACGGGCGCGACGAGCCGCTGCGATTGCGCCGCCGCGACGCGGGGCTGCGCCTGCTTCAATCCGTGCGGGACGAGGCGCACCGCTTTGCCCAGCACTATCACCACATCCTTCGGCGCAGGGCGACGCTGGGGGAGGACGCAAAGCCGGCCAGGCGGCGAAGACACAAACGATAAATACGAAATACGAAGCTCGAAATATGAAACAAATCCGAAACGGATAAACGGTAAATCTCAAACGGCTGGCGCCTGGCTCCGGCCCTGCCTGTTTGGAATTTGCCTTTTCGTATTTCGTGCTTGTTTCGAGTATCGAGCTTCGTATTTCGTATTTGCCGTCACTTGAATCCTTCAACCCCCCGCACGGTGTATTTCTCCACCGCCCGTTCGAGGTCGATGCCGTTGATGTTCGCCAGCGTGCACAGCCAGGCGAGCACGTCGGCGAATTCCTCGGCCACGTTGAGCTCGTCGTCCCCCGCCAGGGCGGATGACAGCTCACCGACCTCCTCGACGAACCACATGAACGTCCCGGGCGTGCCGCGCTCGCTGTCGCGGGCGTAGTACTTGCGGCGGATGAAGTCCTGGAACTCGCGGAGTGTCACGGGATGCTCCTTGCTGTGGCGTTACGACCGAAAGGATAGACGCAGCCGACGACATCCGAAACCCGAAACAACGGCGAAATGCAGGAGCGGCACGTCTCGACGCCGCGGCGGAGGCCGCACGCGGATCGCGTCGCTCCTGCCCTTACTCCAGTTCCGCTTCGATCTGTTGCAGGACACGCGCGGCCGTCGGTTCCGACGGGTCCAGCTCGAGGGCCTTCTCGGCCGCTCGGCGGGCGCCGTCCAGGGCATTGGGGTCGTCGCTGGTCCGCCCGTGGTGATAGCGCGCCACGGCGAGGTAGGTCCACGCCTCGGCCGAGTCCCGCGCCACCTGGGTCATGCTGCGTGCGGCGCGGGCGGCGCGGTCGTAGCGTCCCAGGGCGATGTGCAGTTCGGTCATGGCCTTGTAGGCGTCGGCGTCGTAGGGGTTGATGCGCGTCACCTCGCGCCAGTAGCGCAGCGCCTTGTCCTGCTCGCCGGGCAGCGTGCGATACGCCTCGGCGATCTGGCGGGCGTAGGTGGGGTCGGTCATGGTCCGCCGGTGCAGCTCGATGAGGTTGGGCAGCGCCCGGTCGGGGCGACCCAACTGCAGGTACAGCTTCGCCAGCTCCTTGTAGCCCACGTCGGCCAGCGGGCGGCGGCGCTTGACCTGCTCGAGCGCCTCGATCGCCGGGCCCCAGCGCCGACGGGCGAGGTGGCACTTGGCCAGCACCTGCGGCGCCACCGGCGAGTCCGGCGCGACCTGCTGGAGCTTCTCGGCCAGGCGGGCCGCCCGGTCGTACTTCTCGCGGGCGGTCAGCGCCTGGGCCAGCACGCCCAGGGCGCCGGGGTGGTCCGGCGACTCGCGGAGGGCGGCGCGGGCGGCCTGGATGGCCTGGTCGGGCTTATGGCGCTGCCAGTACGCCTCGGCCAGTCGCGCCTGGGCGCCGGCGTCGTGAGGGCGTTTCTCGGCGGCCTGTTTCGCCTCGACCAGGTCGGGCGGGCCTTGGGGCGTGTAGCCCCAGCGGCGGACCTCGTGGCGTGCCCAGGCGGCGAACGCGCGGTCGAAGTCCGTCTCGCTCATTCCGAGATGCTCGGCGAAGACCTCCGGCTGGGTGAGGCCTTCGGCGAACCCGTCCAGCAGCGCCAGGACGGTGTCGTAGCCCTTGGTCGTGATGATGTACTCCAGCATCCACTCGCTCTGGGCGTAGGCCAGCGACCGGTCGCCGCGGCGCTTCGGGCGGATGAACGACCAGTTCAGCTTGGAAACGGGGATCAGCCGGTCGCCGCGCACCGCCGCGACCAGCGCCTGGACCGCCTCGTAGTTCCGCCGGTCGGGCTGCTCCCAGACGGCACAGGCCTCGGTCAGCCAGTGGGGGATGCGGTTGCCCGTCGCCGACAGCGTCACCACGTGCGCGAACTCGTGGCGCAGCACCGTCGCCCAGTTGTAGGTGCCGAAGCGACTGCGCTGGGCGTCGGGGGCGACCATGGCGATGACCGGGCCGGTGCACGCCCCGACGGTTCCGATCCATCCCTTCCCGCTGATCCGAACGGAGAAGTCCTCGTGCTCGGGGAAGATCTCCACCAGCGTCCGCGTCGCCGGCTCGTGCTCGAAGTGGTCGGTGACCTCGGCGTAGATCCGCTCGGCCTCGGCGGCGACCTGCTCCAGCAGCACCGCGTCGTGCCGGGCGTCGACCTTCACGATGAAGTGCGGCGTCTCGCGCACCGCGTAGTCGGCGAGGTCGTCCAGCAGCTCGAGGTAGTTGTGCACGTCGGCGCGGAAGTCATCCAGCCGGCGCGCGCGGGCGAGGACCTCTCGCGCCTTGTTCTCCCGACCGGCCTGCATGTACAGCAGCCCCAGGTCCGTGACGGCCCCGGCCTGCTCGGGCGCCAGCTCGACGGCGCGGGTGAGGTACGTCTCGGCGAGCTCGTACTGCCGTCCGGCCGAGAGCCACTCCCCGATCGTGTGCGGCAGCGTGGCGCAGTCCGGGTCGACCTCGTGGACGCGTTCGATGAACGGACGGGCGTCGTCGGGCGTACCGACCCGGACGTGCCGCGCCGCGGCCAGACTCAGCGCCTCGACGTGCCGCGGGTTGATTTCGAGGATATCGTCGATGACGGCGGGGACCTGGTCGACCTTGCGCCACTTCATCAGGCACGCGGCGCGGACCAGCAGGGCGTCCGTATGCCGCGGGTTGATCGACAGGGCTTTGTTCACCTCCCCCAGGCAGCGCTCGAACCGCCACTTGCGCAGATGCAGCAACGCCCGCCCGACGTGCACCGCCGGGATCCGTTCGTTCTGCCTGGTCGCCAGCTCCAGCTCGGTCGCGGCGTCGCCGGGCTTGTGCTTGCCCAGAAGGAACATCCCCGCCGCCACGTTCGCCGGCCAGTACGTCTCGTCCACCTCCTGGTAGGCGAACTGGAAGTAGTTGTGCAGGATGTTCGCCGCCTGCTCGCTGGCGCGGCGCCCGGTCAGCACCGCGTGACGGTCCAGAATCCGCCCCAGCGCCACCAGCGACTCGGGGTCTTCCCGGTAGGCGGTCCCCTCCAGCGCCCGCCGCATCGTCTCGTAGACCTCGACCGCCTGGGGCTTGCGGCCGAACGTCTCCAGCAACCGGCCCCGCAGGAGGATCGCCGGCGCCCAGTCCGGGCGCAGGCGGTGGGCCTGGCGTGCTGCCGCCAGCGCGTCGCCGTACTCGCCGACGGTTTCCAGGACGCCGGCCCGCGCCGCGTGCCAGCGGGCGTCGGCGCCGCCGGGCTCCTTGACGCGGTCCAGGGCGTCCAGGGTGTCGTCATACGCGCCGGTGGCCGCCAGCGCCTCGGCCAGCCCGACGGCCGCGCGGACGCGCAGCCGTGCATCGTCCAGCAGGGGCTCGTAGGCCTCGGCGGCCTCGGCGTACTTGCCCGTCATGTAGAGCTTCCGCGCCGCGGCGAGCGGGGATGACTCACGCGCCGCGGAGGGGCGCGAGGCGGGGCGGCTGCGCGCCGTTCTGCGCCCGTCGGGGCGGGTGGTCGGCTCGGTGGCTGGCGCGGCGCACGCCGCGGCCAGCACCAGCAGCACGGCGGCGAGATGGACGCGGAGTCGGGCTGTCATGGTCCTGTGCAGCTCATCGGCCCGGCGGGCGGGCTCCTTCCATCTTAAACGCTCGGGACGGCGAATCGTTCGCGATTGTCGGCGATTCCGCGCGCATGCAAACGGGGCAGGCGCCGGCGATGCTGCTGCCCCGTGCGTGCGGTCCTGCGACGGCGTTACGCCTCGACGATCGCCCCGACCGGGCAGGCGTCGACGCACTGGCCGCACTCAATGCACGTGTCTTGGTCGATCACGTACTTCGGGTCGCCCTCGGAGATCGCCTCCACCGGGCACGTCTCGGCGCACTGTCCACACCTCGTGCAGTCGTCGGTGATCTTGTAAGCCATCCTGTGCTCCTCTGTTACGGGTTCCGCGGCCGGACGCGCCCGGCCGTCGCGCGAGTAAAGCTCCATGATACGGACTCGCGGACGCCGGGTGCAAGTCAGCGGAGCGTTTTTCGTCCGCATCGGCGCGTCAATCGCCCGGGGGTGGAACTTGCTCCACGCGGGGCGTTCGGATACCGTTGGGGGCGCCGTCGCCGCGCGACGGGTGCGAAAGGACGCCATGGACCTCGAACAGTACATCCGCGACGTGCCCGATTTTCCCAAGCCGGGCATCATCTTCAAGGATATCACGCCGCTGCTGGGCGACGCCGAGGCGCTGAAGGCAGCCGCCGATCAACTCGCCGAGCCGTTCGCCGACGCCGGCGTCGAGGCGGTCACCGGCATCGAAAGCCGCGGGTTCATCTTCGGCGCCCTGGTCGCCGAGCGGCTGGGCGCGGGTTTCGTCCCCGTGCGCAAGCCGGGTAAGCTTCCGTGCGAGACCTACGCGGCCGATTACGAGCTGGAGTACGGCACCGACAGCGTCGAGATGCACCGCGATGCCGTTCAGTCCGGGCAGAACGTGCTGATGGTCGACGATCTGATCGCCACGGGGGGCTCCATGGCCGCGGCGTGCAAGCTGGTCGAGCGGCTGGGCGGGCAAATCGTGGGCGTGTCGGTGCTGATCGAGCTGTGCTTCCTCGACGGGCGGAGCAAGCT
>JBMCUM010000067.1:0-8867 GCA_048622595.1 Planctomycetota bacterium
CTGGCCACGCGAGCCGACCGCGACGCCGTCGTCACCGCCGTCCGCCACACCTGGGGCGACGAGCAGACCACCACGTTGACGCTGGAAGGATGAGCATGGCCCCGCATCGTGACACCCTCGGCCGGCTGGTCCAGACGGGCGACGCCGCCGGCGTCCGGCTGTTCCGCCTCCAGACCGTCGAGCAGAACAACCGCTACCAGGCCGTCTGCGTCGAGTTCGACGACGACGGCGAGCCCGTCCCCGTCTCGGATGAGACCGTCGTCGTGACCAACCTCGCCGAGCCCGCCGACGCGGAGGGGGAGCTCGCGCCCGGCATCGACGCCGTCGGCATCGACGTCGAGGGGCGGTGGGTCATCTTCGTCCGGCCCCCGGCGTCGGTGTTCTTTGCGGCGCGGGTGGTCGCCTCGGACGGAGGCGCCGCCTACACCGTCCGCGAGCAGGTCGCCACGGGCGCCGGGACGTTCGACGACAAGCCCGGCGCGGTCGACGTGACCGCCTGGAACCTCGCGGAGCTGTCGCTGGGTCCGGGCGCGGCGGTGGATGACGGGACGATCGTGCTGGTCACCGCGACGACCGACACGGGCGACCCGCCGACCCTCCGCTACCTATTCGACCATCCCGCCTACGCCAAGTACCTGAGTTAGCAATGGCTTACGATCCGACCTGGCCCCAGGGCGACGCCGCCGGACGCGTGGTCGCCGCCGAGCACGCCGTTGACCTGCCCGACGCCGAGGCGCTGGTCGCCGCCGTCAACCGGCGGCGCCGGCTGACCTACCAAGCCGTGCAGGACTTCTCGTCCCACGTGGCGGCAGGGCTGGCGGTCCGTGCGGCCACGCTTGCCACGGCGACCGCACCGCCGCTGGACAACCTGCGGGACAACCTCGCCCAGCGCGTGCTGGCGGCGCCGACCGGAACGCTGGGCGGCTCGCCCGCCTCGCCGGTGTCGATGGACTGGCTCTGGCCGGTGGCCGACGGCGACGCGGGCAAGGTGATCGTCGCGACCGATCCCGACGCGGGCGAGGTCGGGCTGTTCGACAAACTCAACGCCACCGGCGACTGGACCGACCCCGTCGCCGGCGCGACCCCCGTCCGGGACGTGCACTGCAACGAGCTGCGCCGGGTCGTCGAGTGGCTTCGCCGCGGACGGTGGTCGCTTCCGGTGTACCTGGCGGCCGGGCTGTATTCCCCGCTGCCCGACACGCCGTGGCTGGGGGACCTGGTCGCCCACAACGACGCCGGCGACGAGCTGCGCAGCGTCGGGTTCGCCCTTCTGCGGTCGCCGGACGCCCCGCAGCTCGGGCTGGCGGACGTGACGGTGCTGGACGCGACCGCCCTGGAGCTCGTCGCAGACGCGGACTGCACCGTCGCCGTCTACCGCTGCAAGCGCGACCTGGACTTCGACGACGACCCGCCGAGCTGGAACGAGTATGACCCCAGCGCCGGTGCCGCCTGGGACGCGGCGGGCGGGACCGGCGCCGACGACGCCGCCTGGATCGGAAGCGTGGCCCTGACCGCCGACGTGCCCGACACGCTGACCGGCAGCGCCCTGGCGACCGCCTGCCAGGCGATGATCCCCGACGACCCGTACGCCCAGGCCGCACCGGCCAGCTTCCTCCTGCGCCGCGTCGATACCGGGGGCGAAACCGTCCTGATCACCGCCACACTGCATGTGGAATTCGAGCTGAACGCCCCGCCGAACTGAGTCCGTGACGAGGCCGCTGCTGCCCGACGCCCGCGGGGCCGCTCGGACGCAGACAGACCGGATGCACCAGGCCCGCAGGGCCGGTTGATCGTAGCCACGGGCGCCGGCCCGTGGAAATCGGAGCCGAATCGCGAGAGCCCCGAAAGGGGCGACTGAACGGACCGGAAGCCATGCCGCTCGACCTTTTGGCATCCCAATTCGCCTCGCTCGGCGCGGCCGGGGTGATGGGCGCGATGTGGTTGTGGGAGCGCCGTCTGAGCCGCGTGCGCGAGGGGCAACTGACCGACGCCCACCAGCGGATCGCCCGCGACGAGCAGCGCCTCGAGCAGCTCACCCGCGTGGTCGAGCAGAACACCGCCGCCGTCGGACGCTTCACCGAAACCCAGCGACACGTCGTCGAGACCCTCAAGGACCTCGCACGGGAGCTACGCCATGAACACACCGCAACCTGACACCGGGCGCACCGCCCGGCGCCGCGCGCCGGCGGCGCGCCTGTGCCTTCTCGCCGCCTGTCTCGCCGTCCCGCTTGCCGGCGGGTGCGGCGCGCCGCCGGCGAGGACGGACCTGCTGACCGTGGCGCGCAAAGGGCTCGCCGGCGCCGTCCAGGCCGAGGACGAGCACCACGCCGCGGCGCTGGAGCGGACCGCGACGCAACAGGCCGCCCTGGACGCGGCCTTCGACGCCGACGTCAAGCTCGCCGCCGCGGGGGAGCTGACCGACGCCGACGGCGAGCCGGTCCGCCTGACGCCCGAGTGGGTCATCTCGGCGCGAAAGGGCTACGCCGCCGCGCGCGACCTGCTCGCCGACCAGGCCCGAACCGCCGAGCGAGCCCACGCGACGCGCGTGGACAACCTCGATGCGGCCGACGAGGCGCTTCGGATGGCCCAGGAGTTGATCGTGCGCCAGTGGGCGATTCGCGACCGCATCAAGCAGACTGTCTTGAACCTCTACAGGAGCGTATCCCATGGACCATGAGACCGTGCAGGACGCCGTGCAGCAGGCCGTCGGACGCGCCTTCGACGACTGGGCCGGCGAGCATCCCTCCCTCGCCGCCGTGATCGACCGCATCACCGTCACCGAGCGGTCGGTCGAATCGCTGCGAAAGACCGACGCCTACCGCAAGGCCGTCGCCGCCTACCACCGCGACCGCAGCGAGCTGGAGCTGGCAGGCCGACTGACCGATGTCGCCGGGCAGGTCCTCCGCCGCGTGCTGGGGCTGTGACTGAGGCCGGAGGCATGTATCCGCATTCCGCGATCCGCATTTGCCGATCCCGAAGGGATGCCCTCGGCAAGGCATCCCTTCGGGACAGCAAGCGATCTCGGCCTACCGGCCTCTTGCTCAGCCCTCAGTCCTCACGGCTCAGCCCTCAGCCCTCAGCCCTCAGCCCTGGAGTCCCCCATGCGAAGCTTCCTGAAGCGCATCTCGTCGCGTAAGTTTCTGACAGCACTGGCCGTACAGATCGCCGCCGTCGTCGCCCTGTTCCGCCCCGCCGATGCCGAGACGCTGCACACGGCCGCCGTCCGCGTCGCCGCACTGGCCGCCCTGATCCTCGCGGCCCTCGGCTACGGCAGGATCGAGGCGGGCGTGGACCGGGGCGAGGGGGCCCAGTACCCGCCAAAGTGATGCTGTGGGGTACCCTGCGTATCGTTGTCCTCGCCAACTGCAAAGTCGTTCAGTTCATTTGTAAGGGCAAGCGGTTTCGCCAGCCGGCCCGCCCGGTGGGTGGCAGATTTCGCTTGCCTTGACAGCGGCGCTGTCCTAATGTCTTGCCCCTTGCTACTTAAGCTGGACCTACAGTCCGGCCGACATAGCATCTTGGCAGGGTTTAAGCTGTTGACCTGCCGCCAGAGTAAGCATATAGTGTAAGAGGAGACCGAGATGGCGCAGCGCGCAGGTTATATTGAGCTTAGTGTGCGCATCGCCAAGGAGGGCGACCAGTGGGAGGCACGATGCCCGGAACTCGGGACGGCCGCGTGTGGTGACACTCTGGATGAGGCCGCTGCGGCGATCCGGGATATGGTTGCGCTGCATCTCAACTCGCTGACGCAGATGGGCATTTGCGAGGATTTCCTGAAGAAGCATGGAATCACTTTTCACCGTGGAGCGCCTCCCCGGCGGGCACGAAGACGAGAACTTAGCGCCGAACAGGATGAGTACGTAACGCCGCTCATTGAACGTCTTCCATGTGCTGTCTAGGGGGTGGACATGAGCGGCGGACTCCCAGCCATAAGCGGCTACGAATTGATGAAGCTGCTTGAAAAGGATGGCTGGCGAAAGGTCCGCGAATCCCCCCACGGCGTTGCCTACTGCAAAGAATTCTCGGAGGGCGTGAGAATCACGTGTATTCCTCGCCGTCGCAAGTCCTTGCCGAAAGGCACCCTCAGCCAAATCCTCGGGCCGAAGCAAACGGGGCTCAAGCGCACCGGATTGCAGCGGTTACGCGAGAAACACGGATAACCTCACGCCACGCCTTGCCTGCGGGCGGTCGGGCCTTATGATGGCCGGGCGTTTGGCAGCCACAGGAGCGAGGCGACATGACGATCGAGTTCACGCAGGACGACTGGCGGCGGATCGACGAGACGTACACGGCATGGTGGGCGGGCGAGCTGGGGCGCCCCGTGATCAACGTCGCCGTCCAGGGTCGCGACCCGGGACGCGCCCAGCCGGACCTGCCCCTGTACCGGTTCCAGGCGCAGTACGGGATGGACGTCCCGGCCGAGCGGATCATCGACCGCTACGACTACGACCTGTGCTGCCGGCGGTATCCGGGCGACGCGTTCCCGAACATGCGGTTGAACTTCGGCGCCGGCGTGCTGGCGGCGTTTCTGGGCGCCCGCGCCGAGCCCGACGAGCGGACGGTGTGGTTCCACCCGTCGGAAGACAAGCCCATCAGCGAGATCAAGCTGGAGTATCGATCGGACAGCCCGTGGCTGGAGCGGCACAAGGCGCTGGCCCGCGCGGCGGCGGACCGGTGGGACGGGCTGGTTCAGGTCGGGCAGACCGACCTGGGCGGAAACCTCGACGTGGTCAGCACGTTCCGCCCGGGCGAGAAGCTCCTTCTGGACCTGTACGACCACCCCGACGAAGTCAAGCGCGTCACCTGGGAAGAACACGACCTGTGGTTCCGCTACTTCGAGGAGCTCGACGCCGCCCTGCGCCCCCCGAACCCGGGATACACGTGCTGGACGCCGATCTTCTCCGCCCAGCCCTACTACATGCTCCAGTGCGATTTCTGCTACATGATCTCCCCGCGGATGTTCGACGAGTTCGTCAAGCCGGAGCTGGCTGCCGCGTGCAAACGCCTGCCTAACGCCTTCTATCACCTGGACGGACCGGGACAGTTGCCGCACCTGGACTCCCTGCTGGAGATCGACGAGCTGGACGGCGTGCAGTGGGTCCCCGGCGCCGGTCAGCCGTACATGGACCACTGGCCCGACGTGTACCGCAGGATTCACGCCGCGGGCAAGCGGATCCAGTTGTTCGGCGGTCCGGGCATCCTGGACGCGGTGGCCGAACAGATCGGCGACGCCCGCGGCATCTGCCTGATCGGCGAGGTGGGACCGGATGACGAGCAGGTGCTGACCGACGCGCTGAAGCGGTACGGCGCGGACTGACGCGCCGAGGCGGCAGCGGCCGGCGCCCGGCGACTTACCCTCCGTCGAGTCCGGTCTTGGAGCGCGTCCGCTGGAGCTCGTGGTCGGGGCATCGTCCTTCGAACAGGGCGGCGGCGATCTCGATCAGCTCCCGCGCCTCGTCGGGCGTCATCGTCCCGACGCACACCATGTCGCACGGGCGGAGCGTGGCGTAGCAGAACGCCAGGCCCACCAGGGGGTGAACCCGCCCGGCCGCGAAGGGCTTGATCGCGATCACCGGGCGCTTGCGCTGCCAGATCATCCGCTGGACCCAGTCGACCTCGATCTGCATGAGGAAGCCGACCGCATTGTACAACTGGATGTACGTCCCGACGTCCAGGTCCGTCTCGTCGGCGTAGATCGGAACTTCCGGGGCGTGGGTCGAAAGCATGGGGATCATGCCCCGCTCGCGGATCCTCGCGCAGATCGCCTCGCCGCCGCGGATCGTCCGCGAGCGCCGGTCGGCCAGGGCGTCGGTGGTGCACTGGTGCGGCCCGCAGATGTCGCAGCCCAGCTCGGCGTAGGCGTCGAGGGTGCGTTCGTTTTCGTCGTCGGCGTCGTCGGTCGGACCCGTGTTCAGGTGCGGGGTCCCGATCCGCACGCATCGGCGTCCCGTGCGGTCCTCGGCGTCGCGGATCGCCTCGATCAGGTGCGGCGCCTCCGGGCGGACGCCGTAGATCGCGTCCACCCCGGCCGACAGGAACACCTCCAGCACGTCGGCGATGACGCGGCGGTCCATCGTCCGCTTGATGAAGGCGTCCTTGGCCTGGCTGGTGTGGGAAAAGCCGAGGAACCAGTTCGTCCCGATCAGCATCCTGGGAACGCTCAGCCCGTCGATCTCCGTGCGGGGGAAGTCAGCCATGATCTTTCTCGCCGCCGACGCGCTACGCGTCGAAGACGGTCTGCCCGGGGCGCTCGCTTCCGCAGTACATGCAGCGGCTATGGCGGGGCGAGATCGCCCGCCCGCAGCGGGCGCAATGGGTCAGCTCGCGCGAGACCTTTCCGTCCGCCTCGCCGTCGGCGAGGTCGAGCTGCTCGACCTTCGCCGTCAGCTCTTCGTCGGTCAGGTCCACCTTGTCCTTGACCAGTTCCCACAAGGCCATGTTGACCAGCGTCAGCTTGTCGAGGCGCTCCTCGAGCAGGCGCACCGCGTCCTGCGCTCGCCGCCCGGTGTGCGTGGCGCGCGATGCGGCCGCCTGCGCCTGCGTCGCCTGGCGCAGGTCCCAGAACCCGAATCCGCTTCCGTAGAACATGATCGTCTCCCTGTCTCGCCCCGCGCCGCCCGCGACGGGGCGCCCGGGGCACTATCCCGGCCAGTCGCCGGTGAACACCTCCACCGCCGGTCCGGTCATATAGACGCGATTGTCCGCCTGGCGCCACTCCAGCTCCAGCGCCCCGCCGGGCAGGTGCGCCAGCAGCGTCCGCCCGGTCCGTCCGGTCAGCACGCCGGCGACGCACACTGCCGCGGCGCCCGTCCCGCACGCCAGCGTCGCGCCGCTGCCGCGCTCCCAGGTGCGCACCGTGGCCTCTCCGGCGTCGTGGACCTCGACGAAGTGGGCGTTGACCCGCTGGGGGAACAGGTGGTGGCGCTCGACCTGCGGGCCCACGGTCTCCAGCGGGAAGTCCCACGCGTCGTCGACGTACATCACCGCGTGCGGGTTGCCCATCGACACGCACGTCATCTTCAGCACATGCGTGGTGGTCCGCAGCGGAAGGTCCACCACCCGCTCGACGTTCGGGATATCCACCGGAATCCGCGCCGGTGCGAGCACCGGCTCGCCCATGTCCACCGTCGCGGCCGCGACGGTCCCGTCATCCGCCAGGCGCAGCTCGATCGTCTTGACGCCCGCGCCGGTCTCGACGCGCATCGGGTTGGCGTCGGATCGGCCTTGGTCCCAGGCGTACTTCGCCACGCAGCGGACGCCGTTACCGCACATCTCGGCCTCGGAGCCGTCCGCGTTGAACATCCGCATGCGGACGTCGGCCTGGGCGTCGTCGCCTGGCGGAAGGACGAGGATCAGCCCGTCGCCGCCGACGCCGAAGTGCCGGTCGGCGATCCGCGGCGCCAGGGCGGACGGGTCCTCGACCGTCTCGTCGAACCCGTCGACGTAGACGTAATCGTTGCCCAGTCCCTGCATCTTGGTAAAGCGCATCGCGGTCCTCTCGCGGGGAGATGATACCACGAGCGAACCCGGCGTGCGAAAAGCGAAAGATCCGCGTGGCGCTACGTGCGGGACGGTTCTGCGAGGCCGCCAGCGGCTTGGCAACGCGCGTGGTTTCCATACCGCGCCGAGAGGCGGCGGGCGAATGTCAGACCGCCTGGAGATCCTTCTTGCGGGATTCGAGCTGGGTTTTGAGGCGGTCGAGGATGGCCGAGTGCATCTGCGAGACGCGGCTCTCGGACAGGTCGAGGGTGGCGCCGATCTCCTTCATGGTCATCTCCTCGAAGTAGTAGAGGATGACGATGAGGCGTTCGGCGCGGCTGAGCCCGCGGGTGACCAGTTCCTTGATGTCCTTGCGATGGGCGGCGCGGAAGGGGTCGTCGGAGGACTTGTCCTCCAGCACGTCGATCTCGCGGACGTCCTTGTTGGAATCGGTCTCGAACCACTTGCGGTTCAGGGAGATCAGCCCCACTGCCTGGGCGTCGCGCTGGAGCTTTCGGAAGTCCTTCATGGACATCCGCATGCGCTTGGACAGCTCGCGGGCGTCGGGCTTTCGGCCCAGTTCGGCCTCCAGCTCGGAGGCGGCCTCGTTGAGCTTGTGCGCGCGGCTGCGGACCAGGCGCGGAACCCAGTCCATGGACCGCAGCTCGTCGAGGATCGCCCCGCGGATGCGCGGCGCGCAGTAGGTCTCGAACTTCACGCCGCGGGCGGGGTCGAACGCCCGCACGGCGTCCATGAGCCCGAAGATTCCGGCCGAGACGAGGTCGTCGATGTCCACCTCGTCGGGCAGCTTGGCGTGCAGGCGTTCGGCGCTGTACTTGACCGCCGGAAGGTAGTGTTCCAGAAGTCGGTTGCGCGCCGTCTCGTCCCCCGTGTCCTTGAACCGGTCCCACCAGGTCTGGACCTGCTCGGGCGGGGCCTGGGCTATTCGGGTCTGTATCATCGCGTCGCTCCTTCGGGCTGCCCGACGCGGCTTGGGGACGCGCGGCCGGGCTGTTCCTCGCGACCAACGGTTGCCTGGAGGGTGTCGCCGCGACAGACGACAGGCCCCGGGCGGCGCACAGCGCCACCGTGGCAGCCGCAACCTTTACCTATATTCGACAGATTCGCTACCTTCTTGAGTACCGGACCCATTTTGTGCCGATTTTTCCGGCTCGCGTCCCGGCGGTCCGCGCGTTGCGGGGCGCTTCGCTTTTCCTGCCGGACCTCCGGCCCGGCATGGTTCCAGCCGCTGCTTCCGGGGGCTAAAAGCCCCCGGCTACATACCCGCGGCCCCCATACGGGCCTTCACTGCGCTTCGGCCTCGGGCCGCACGCCTCCCCAGCCGTTCGCCGCTGCGCCGCAGCCGCATCCCCGCCTCCGGAACCATC